>JAHYJD010000150.1 GCA_019429365.1 Bacteroidales bacterium
ATATTCCTTTTTGATGTCTTCGCTGTCGGCCGGGATCATGAAAAGCAGCACCGAGTTGCGCTCGATATGCCTGAGGAAGCGATGGCCGAGCCCCCTGCCCTCATGGGCCCCTTCTATGATTCCGGGGATATCGGCCATCACAAACGATTGCATGTCGCGATAGGCTACCATGCCAAGGTTGGGAACCAGGGTAGTAAACGGGTAATCGGCAATTTCGGGCTTTGCAGCCGAAACAACTGATAAAAGAGTGGACTTTCCGGCATTGGGAAAACCTACCAGTCCCACATCGGCCAGCACCTTAAGTTCAAAAACAAAAAAGGCTTCCTGCCCGGGCTCACCCGGCTGCGCATAACGGGGAGTCTGGTTTGTGCTCGACTTGAAATGGGTATTTCCCTGACCGCCGCGGCCCCCTTCCAGAATGACTGTTGATTGATCGTGTGCGGTAATCTCGGCCATCACCACTCCGGTTTCTGCATCTTTTACCACAGTGCCCAGCGGTACATCAATTATCACATCCTTTCCGGCAGCTCCCGAACGCTGCTGCTTACCACCAGGGCCGCCAGCTTCAGCAATTACGTGCCGTGTGTATCGCAGGTGCAGCAGGGTCCAAAGCTGATTATTACCTTTAACGAAAATGCTTCCACCCCGCCCGCCATCGCCCCCGTCGGGGCCGCCTTTGGGTATAAATTTCTCTCGCCGCAAATGGGCCGACCCGGCTCCGCCCTTTCCCGAACGGCAGTTAATCTTTACGTAATCAATGAAGTTCGACGCCATATAATATAGATTTCCCGCGAAAGCGGAATGCAAACAAAATGCAAAGTTAAGCTTTAACGGGAAACGCGTTGCCTATTCAATGGCCGGGATGATTTCACGCGTTTCGAGATAGGTATCAACGGCTGTGGTAATCTTGCCAAAGACCTCCTCTACCGGCGACATGCCATTGATGGAGACAATCTTTCCCTGCTTCTGGTAGAACTCGATCAATGGCAACGTTTGTTCCTTGTATACTTCGATGCGGTGCAAAACAATTTCGGCGGTATCGTCGCTGCGGCCAGAGTCTTCTGCACGTCCCATCAGGCGCTGGAAAAGCTCTTCTTCGCTCACATCAACCGAAAGCACCACATCTATAGGCATTTTATGCTTTTCGAGCATCTGGTCGAGCATCTCGGCCTGCACTATAGTACGCGGAAAACCGTCGAAGATAAGTCCGGGAGCATCGAGGTGCTCCGAGGCTTTCTCATACAATTCGCGCATGATGATCTCGTCGGGCACTAGCATACCCTTGTCGATATATTTTTTTACCTCCCAGCCCAGGGGCGTATCCCTGGCAATCTCTTCGCGCATCAGGTCGCCAGTCGAAAGATGGACTAGGTTGTACTTCTCAACAATCTTGGCCGATTGGGTGCCTTTGCCCGATCCAGGAGGGCCAAAAATAATGATGTTTAACATAGTTTTGTGGTTTTTTCCCGGCTAAGGAGTTAAATAATTTATTCGACAATTTTATAAATATCCTTCAGATTTCGACCGAGGCCATCGTAGTCAAGTCCATATCCCAGGATAAAATCGTTGGGAATTTCAATTCCAACGTAATCGGGCTTAATTTTCGTGCGCAGGGCTTTGGGCTTCAGTAAAAGTGTGGCAATGCGCATGGAGTTGGGCTGATGCTTGGCCAGTTCTTCCATCAGGTGCATAACTGTAAGGCCGCTGTCGATAATGTCTTCGAGTACAATCAGGTCACGGCCGGTAATCTCTTCTGTGAGCCCAATCACTGTTTTTATTTCTTCGGTAGTGGCAGTACCCTGGTATGATGAAAGCCTGATAAAACTGATCTCGGCGGGGCCACCGTATACCTTAAACAAGTCGGCCGCAAACATGAATGAGCCATTGAGCACGCAAAGGAACAGCGGAGTTTTGCCTTTAAAATCCTTCATGATTTGTTGCGCAATACTTTCAACGGCAGCCTGAATGATTTCTTCACCAATAAAGGGTGCGAAGGTCTTATCGTGTATTTTGATCTTGCTCATAAACAAAATGTAAAATCAGAAAAATTACTTTAATCTGCAAAAATAATCGAATGCCTTCGCCCAGGCTTCAAAAACCACCGAAAAGTATTAACAAATTGTGAATTAATAAAATATTTTGATACTTTTTTGTCTTTTGCCCGGCCATTCAGGTTTTAAACATAATTTTTCATTGGTCACCTTTTTAGTATTTTTGAGGAAAGAATTATTTATGTCGAAAACACCTTCAGGATTTATTGAATGTAAGGAAGAGGTGCAAAAGCTCAGCAACCGGCTAAACTCCAGCAATTACCGTGAGGTAAAGGACGAACTTATTTCCCTTCAGCGCAACCTTGGCCAACTCGACCTGAGCCGCGATGAAAGAACCTTGCTTAAGGAAACCATTGATCATTGCTTTGAAAAGATCAACGCTTTTCGCGAAAGCGAGCAAAAAGCCTTTGAACTAACTTCAGAACAAAACCGCGGGAAACTTACCCCTTTGGTTGAAAAGGCATTGTTCGAAGCCCGCTATAATGATGACATTAGGCAGGCATGGGACTTTTGCGTTAGTGTGCAAAATGAGTTTAAGGGCATCAGGCTGCAAAAGGAGATCCGCGAAATGCTTTACCAGCAGTTGCAGGAAGCTTTTGATATGTTGAAGCAGCGACGCTCGCAGCAGCAATCGGTTTTAGAGCAAAAGTCCCTTTCGGGGAAAAAAGTGCTGTTGCCTGTTGTGGAAGCCATGGTGGCTGAAGCCGAAAAAGCCACTGATGTAGAAGATCACTGGAGAAAACTCATTGAGCTGCAGCAAGAAATTAAAGACCGCGACCTGACCTTTGAAGCCAGGAATGAACTGCTCAACAAGTTACAGGAAGCTTTTACCATCATCAAATTAATCCGTGAGGAAAAACAGGCGGAAGAAGCACAACAAAGTTTTTCCAATGCGCTGACCCTGGATGAAATGATTACCGAGGGCGAAGCCCTGGCATCCAATTCCGATGAATTCAAAGTGGTCTTCGACCGCCTGAAGCAGATACAACAGGCATTTCGCGGGTTTTCCCTTCCGGCCGAGGAGCGTGAGGACCTATATCAGCGCCTTCAGCAAGCTTTTGAAACCATAAAAGGGCGGCAGGAAGCTTGGTTCAGCGAGCGCGACCGCGAAACACGAGAGAATTACAACCGGCTGAAGCCCCTTGTGTTAAATGGCCTGGAGCGTGCACGCACCTCCAACGAATTTAAGAAAACCCGGGAGATGCTTAAAAATATTCAGGCTGAGTTCAAGGGCTTGCGCATGAAGGCCGAAAGCCGCCAGGAACTTTACAGCCAGTTGCAAAAGGCATTCGACATCCTGAACCAGCGCCACGACGAATACATGGCCACCAAAAAAGACAAAATGGAACTGAAAGTCGATTACCAGCTTTCAGATATAGAGCTCCGCATTGAAGAAATGCAGCAAGAAATTGAAAAGGACCGCGAGCATATGGCAGAACTTTCAGAAACCGGCGATAACCCCCTGTTTAAAGGCAGTGAAACAGACCCCGCAGATGATATCCACAACCAGGTGCAGGTGCTCATGGCCGCCATTTCCCGCAAGGAAAATTTACTGTTTGAGCTGCTTCACGAAAAGGAAAGCCTGCTGCAGAAAAAGGAGAAATGGGCCTCACTGGGCAATGAAACTGACGAAACATGAAACGCATAGGAATCCTCTCTGACACACACGGCTTTGTGCACCCCGAACTGCCCCGTATCTTTGAAGCCTGTGATGAGATATGGCATGCCGGCGATTTCGGCAATTTTGCCGTTGCCGAAGCATTACAAGCCATAAAGCCCTTGAAGGGGGTTTTCGGCAACATCGATGGGCAGGAAGTACGTATCAGCTTTCCAAAATACCAGCGCTTTATGTGCGAAGAAGTCGATGTACTCATGACCCACATTGGTGGTTACCCAGGCCACTACAGTCCCGATGTGCGCCAGATGCTGATTGTAAAACCACCCAAACTCTTTGTCTGCGGGCATTCACATATTCTAAAGGTGATGTTCGACAAGCGCTTCAATATGCTCACCATCAATCCTGGCGCCGCCGGCAAAAGCGGCTTCCACAAGACCATTACCATGATACGTTTCACCATTGATGGAGCGGATATCAGGGAATTGGAGGTGGTAGAGTTTCAGAGGTGAGAAAGGAAAGGATTTATGAATGATGATCTATGAATGATGATTTTGATTTGAAAATTTAAGGATTAGCCTACGAAGTGGGCTCATGAACGAAGTGAATAATCAAAATTTAAAATTCATAAATCCTTACCAATCGTTCCCCTGCGATCAATTTTTCCACTCTCAAGGTACTTAAATGCGGGCAGCACCTTTAGCTTTCTGGGGATTTCAAAAGGTTCAAGTATAGATTCAATATGATCTTTCAGTCGGCTGATTTCCTGTTCATTAAACATTCCTTCCAGATAAAGCACCAATATCTGTCCGGCTTCCGGGTGGTCTTCGCCAGCAATGAAAAAGGGAGTATGAATTAGCTGGCTTAGCTTCTGTTCAATAAAGGCAGGCTGAAGTTTGTGCCCGGCGCTGATGATCAAATCATCAATGCGGCCAAGCACCCTAAACTGCTGCCCTTTCATTTCGACCAGGTCGTTGGTTGCCACTGGAAATTCGGCCACTGCCGGGGCGTT
>JAHYJD010000151.1 GCA_019429365.1 Bacteroidales bacterium
GAAGGTGTGGCTGAATGCTTCATTCCCAATCATGCTTCCAACTGGGGCTGGACCAACTACATTGGCCCCGGAACCTACACCTGGCCCCTCTGGGCAGCTGCAGCTCAGTGCGACACCAGCAATGGAACCCATGTTGGCAATGTAGAAGTGGTATACGACGGCACAAATGTAACCGTTGATATTACCATGTTCGCAGGCTATACGCTCGATGAGACCCATATCTATGCCGGACTGGTTCCTTATCCCGGCCCGGGCATTGGCACCTGGATGAATGAAGGTCCGTTTGATGACGATATGATTTATGTCATCGTTCACGGGGTAGTTTGCAGCAATTCCTTCACTCCGCCCACGAGGGATACCAAGGCCCTGATTGACCTGGCCATTGCGCCCAACCCCTTCAGGAGCGAAGCCAATATTATGGTCAGCGCTACGGAGGATACCAGGGCCACGGTGGAAGTGTACAATATGACCGGGGTTAGGGTAGCCGTACTTTACGAAGGCGCCCTCAATGCCCGCGAAATCTACAGCTTCAAGTTCAGCTCGGCTGACAGCAACCAGTTCTACCTGGTGGTTGTTCGTACCCCCGACAATGTTACCACCAGCAAAATGCTGAAGGTAAGGTAACGGAGGTTTTTTTCATAGATCGGAAAGGGCTGCGCACAAGGCAGCCCTTTCTGTTTCTCTGAAAATCGAAGTCAATTGCCATTTTTTTCTTATTTTGTGAAAAATTGAGGGTTACCCGTTTTATAAAATGCAATGGCTGATTTTTGACCAGATTCCTCACTTCGTTCGGAATGACAACTTGCCGGAGTATTTCCAGCGAGGGATCTGGATATTGTACAGAACAGTAGTTTGTTAAAAATATAACCATGATACCAAAACCTGATCAGGCGCTTATAAATCAACTGGTTGAGCTTCGCAAAACCTTGCACCGCCATCCCGAGCTATCGGGCAAGGAGGCACAAACGGCCTCCAGGATAAAAAAATTTCTGAAAGAAACCAAGCCCGACCAGCTCATCGAAAAGCTGGGCGGCAACGGGCTGCTTGCCCTGTTCGACTCGGGGCAGCCCGGTGCGGAGCTGCTGCTGCGCTGCGACACCGACGCCCTGCCCATACAGGAGGTGAACGACTTTGCGCATCGCTCAGAGAATGATGGCGTGGCACACAAATGCGGGCACGATGGGCATACGGCCATCCTGGCCGGGGTGGCTGCCCTGCTGGGCCGCCACAGGCCCAAAACAGGCCGCGTGGCGCTGCTGTTCCAGCCCGACGAGGAGACAGGCCGCGGGGCCGAGAAAGTGCTGCACGACGAGGCTTTTGCCGCCCTGAACCCCGATATGGTGTTTGCCCTGCACAACCTGCCCGGCTTCGATGAGAAGGCCGTGGTGGTAAAGAAAGGGTCTTTTGCCTCGGCCTCCAAGGGCATGATCATCACCCTGAAGGGTAAATCATCGCACGCTGCCCACCCCGAGCAGGGCAACAGCCCCGTGAAGGTGGTGACCGGCCTGCTCGATGGCCTGCCCAACATCCCCAACATGAAAGAGTCGTTCGAAGATTTTTGCCTGGTCACCATCATTCACGCGCACCTGGGCGAAAAGGCCTTCGGCACCAGCCCCGGCGATGCCGTGGTGATGGCCACCCTGCGGTCGTATCTCGACGACGACATGGAAAAACTGACCGCCATGGCCGAGTACCTGGTAGACCACCTTTGCCGAAAATACGATATTGCCTCTGAGATTCACTACACCGAGGTGTTTCCGGCCACCGTCAGCGATCCCGAAGCCCTCGAACTGGTAAAAAACGCCGCCCGCCAAAACCAAAGCCAGCTGCTGGAAATCGACGAGCCCTTCCGCTGGTCGGAAGACTTCGGGCATTTTACCATGCAATACCCGGGCGCCCTCTTCGGGCTGGGTGCCGGCAAAGACCACCCCGGGCTGCACAACAACCATTACGACTTCAATGATAATATTATAGAAACCGGCGTGAATATCTTCATGAATATCATTCGCCAGAAAAACAAGTTTGATGTTTAACACTTCCCATATAGAAATAAGCAGAACCGCATACAAAAGCAATATCCGTTACCTTAAAAAGATCATTGGCCCCGAGGCCCGCATTTCGTCGGTGATCAAGGGCAATGCCTACGGGCATGGCGTGGAGCACATTCTGCCCCTGGGCGAGGAAGCCGGCCTGGATCACTTCTCGGTGTTTTCGGCCAGCGAAGCCCTGGAGGCTTTCAAGGTCAAGAAGCCTGCAACACGCATAATGATTATGGGCCACGTCGACGAGCAGGAGCTGGAGTGGGCCGTGGAAAACGGCTTGGAGTTTTTCGTGTTCGACATGGGCCGCCTGCAAAAGGCCATGGAGCTGGCCAAAAAAACCGGCCAGAAGGCGCGCATCCACATCGAGGCCGAAACCGGCTTCCACCGCACCGGCTTCGAATACGACACCCTGCCGGAGCTGGTCCGCTTTCTGAAAAAGAACCAGGCGCACCATGTGTTCGAAGGCCTGTGCACCCACTATGCCGGGGCCGAGAGCCTGTCGAACTTTTTGCGCGTGAAGAACCAGATCGCCCTATACCGCAAGTTTTACCGCTACTTCAGCCGCCATGAGCTCGTCCCGCTCAGACGCCATACGGCCGGCTCGGCCGCCGCCCTCACCTACCCCGCCACCATTATGGACATGGTGCGCTTCGGCATCGCCCAGTACGGCTTCTGGCCCAGCCCCGAAACACAGATGTTCCGATTCAAAAAAGCCTCCTTCGACGACAACGCCCTGAAAAGAACACTTTCGTGGAAAAGCCGCGTGATGGTGGTCAAAGAAGTGGAGGCCGGTCAGTTTGTGGGCTATGGCAGCTCTTACCTGGCCAACAAAAAGATAAAAATTGCCGTGGTGCCGGTGGGCTACAGCAACGGCTTCAGCCGCTCGCTGAGCAATACGGGCAGGGTGCTCATACGTGGCCGCCGCGTGCCCGTGATAGGCACCGTGACCATGAACACCATGACGGTGAACGTGACCGACGTGCCCGGCATAGAAAAAGGCGATGAGGTGGTGATGATCGGGCGGCAAAAACGTATGAACATCAGCATCGCCTCCTTCTGCGAGATGAGCAACCAGCTCAACTACCAGCTCCTCACCCGCCTGCCGGCCGACATTCCGCGCAGCATAGTAAAATAAACGCAGCCTTGCTTTAAGCGGTAGATTGTTTTACTTTTGCAACTTCATCTCAAGCTTTACTTATGCCTTTTACAAAAAGTTTTGCCAGCGACAACAATGCGCCGGTGCATCCGGCGGTATTTCAGGCCATGCTCGAGGCCAACCGCGGCGATGTGATCGCCTATGGCGACGACCGCTACACCCGCGAAGCCCATAAAAAATTCAGGGAAGCCTTCGGAACCGATGTGCGGGTGTTTTTTGTGTTTAACGGCACGGGGGCCAACGTGGCGGCCCTCTCGCAGCTCACCCGCCCCTACCATGCGGTGATATGCGCCGACACCGCCCACATTCAGCACGACGAATGCGGCGCCCCCGAGAAATTTACCGGCTGCAAGGTGCATGTGCTGCCCACCACCGATGGCAAGATCAAAGCCGAACAGATCAAGCCCCTGATGCACTCGGTGGGCTTTCAGCACCATGCCCAGCCCAGGGTCATCTCCATAACCCAGGCCACCGAAATGGGCACCGTGTATACCCGCGAAGAGATCATGGACATTGCCCGCTTTGCGCACAGCAACGAGTTGTACCTGCACATGGATGGCGCACGCATCGCCAATGCGGCGGCAGCCCTGGGCATTGGCTTCCGCGAACTGGTGACCGACACCGGAGTCGATGTGCTCTCTTTTGGCGGCACCAAAAACGGCATTATGCTGGGCGAAGCCGTGGTGTTTCTCAACAGCCGCCTGGCACGCGAGTTCGAATACGTGCGCAAGCAAAGCATGCAGCTGGCTTCCAAAATGCGTTACATCAGTGCACAGTTCACCGCCCTGTTTACCAACGACCTCTGGCTTCAAAACGCCACCCACGCCAACCAAATGGCACAGTTGCTGGCCGAAAAGGTGAGGGAGATACCCCAGGTGAAAATCACCCAGCCCGTCGAAATCAATGGCGTATTCGCCATTATTCCCAAAGAAGCCATCAAAAAGCTACAGGAAAAATACTTCTTCTATGTTTGGGATGAAACCCGCTCCGAAGTCCGCTGGATGACCTCCTTTGCCACCACCGAAAAAGACGTGGAGAATTTTGTGCAGGCGTTGAAGGAAAGTCTTTAAGGTTTAAGGTTTAAGGTTTAAGGTTTGGGGTTTGGGGTTTGGGGTTTCAGGTTTCAGGTTTCAGGTTTCAGGTTTGAGGTTTGAGGTTTGGGGTTCTAACTCCCCCCTGCCTGCCGGCAGGCAGGCTTTGGAGGCCTGTCTCGCCTCTGGCGAGGGGGCTGGGGGGAGGTTTTTTTATTTCAGAACAAGGATCAACGATTTAAGATTTTCGGATTTTGGACCCTCCCCCGGCCCCTCCCTACATGTAGGGAGGGGTGCCCGCTGGCTAGCGGGCGGGGTGGGTTAAATCTGACGACTCAGGTTTTTGGAACCGAAATGAAGTCACCTATTTTGCTAAAAACCAGCGCAA
>JAHYJD010000030.1 GCA_019429365.1 Bacteroidales bacterium
AGAAGTTAGCCAAAGCCAATGTATTGCCTACTTCAATGATCGATATTTCTGATGGACTGGCATCTGAAGTTCTCCATTTGTGTAAAAATTCAGGCACTGGCGCTGTTATATACGAAGAGCACATACCCATCGACCAGCGTGCTGCCGTGGTTGCCAACGAATTCGATATCGACCCCACCACCTGCGCCCTGAGCGGAGGAGAGGATTACGAATTGTTGTTTACCATAAAACAGGATGATTACGAAAAGGTAAAGGAATTGGAGGACATTAGTATTATTGGTCATGTGGCCGATGCCTCGCAAGGGGCCCACCTGGTTAGCACCTCCGGGCAGTGGATTGCCCTGACCGCCCAAGGCTGGGATGGCTTGAGAAGCAAGTCTTAGGAGGTAGTTGGTAGCTGCAGGAGGCAGGAAAAGGTGGAGAGCTCAGCAATCAGGGTCTGGAACATAGGCCTTCGTCCTGCGAAGCGGGACCGGCTGTGAGTAGCCCCGGGTCGCACGGCAAAGCTAGCACCCGGGGCAAAGGGGCTTTTGGCAGCGGTCCATTTTTTTGAATTTCTGTTTTTATTGTGTTTAAGATGGCGAAAAAGAAATACTATGTGGTTTGGGCCGGGCACGAGACCGGAGTTTTCAGTAGCTGGGAAGCTTGCCGAAAAGCGGTGCATGGTTTCGAAGGCGCCCGGTATAAATCGTTCGAAGACTCTGAGCAGGCAAAGAAAGCCTTGAATGATAACCCTTTTAAACACATAGGAAAAAACGCCCCCGCTCCGCCTCCCGATCCCGAAAAGCTAAAGGCCGCCGGCCTGCCTGTCGAAAACAGCATCTCGGTAGATGCGGCCTGCAACATGACCAACGGGCAAATGGAATACCAGGGCGTATACACGGCCAACAAGCAGCTGCTTTTCAGACAGGGTCCCTTTGCAAAAGGATCAAACAATATAGGAGAGTTCCTGGCGCTGGTGCATGCCCTTGCCTGGTGCAAGAAAAAACGGCTTGATCTGCCAATTTACAGCGACTCGAAAACTGCCATTGCCTGGGTTAGAAACAAGCATGCCAAAACCAAGGTTGAGCAAAACAGACAGAACGATGAGCTATTCGATCTGATTGACCGTGCCGAAAAATGGCTGAAGGAAAACACCTGGACAAATAAAATACTGAAGTGGGAAACGGAAGTTTGGGGAGAAATACCGGCTGACTTCGGAAGAAAATAAAATTGAGGGCGGCCTGAAAACACGAAAGGACAGCCGCTTTGGCCGTCCTTTGCGTGGTACCACCCGGAATCGAACCAGGGACACACGGATTTTCAGTCCGTTGCTCTACCAACTGAGCTATGGTACCATTGTCGTTATTTTGACGCTGCAAATTTAATCAAACATTTTTAATTTGCGAGGGCTTTTTTTCAAAATGGCCATGGTATCATTATTTTTTCTACCTTTGTACCTCATTTCCAACGTACAATATTTTTTTCTGTTTGCACTTACAGATTGCCACCCCAAGATTGAGCTGCTATTTTTCCACCCTTTTTGCCCAAAAATTTATTCAGCCTTTAGTCCCTTATGGTTTTTTAACAAGAGCAACTGCTTTTTTTTTTGACAAAAACCTAAAAATTAGGATATTTGCAATCTGAAATTTTGTCCCTGAAGGACTAACAAACTCCACTGATATAATGTATCAAACCCAAATGAACAGACGGTTCAGGTATATCCTAAGCTTTTTTGCCCTAACCCTGCTTATCCTGCCTGCTGCCGCCCAGACGCGCATTACTTCCCCCTATTCGCGCTTTGGGGTGGGCGAACTGATGTTCAACCAGAATTTCCGCAATATGGGCATGGGTGGTATTGGCATTGGATTCCGGTCAAACCTTTCGGTAAACCAGCTTAATCCTGCCTCCTATTCCGCCGTTGACTCCACTTCCTTTGTTTTTGAAGCAACCGCATTTTCACATTTTTATCAGCAGCAAACCACTGCCCAAAGCCAGATTGGCAACTACACCTCCCTGGGCAATCTTTCCTTTGGTTTTCCGGTAAAGCGCTGGTGGGGTGTGGGTTTAGGCCTAAAGCCATTCAGCAACGTTGGATACAAGGTGCTCAACTCGGTGGTCGATGAACAGATTGGCACCATTAATTATTTATATGAAGGCGCAGGTGGCATAAACCAGGTTTTTATTGGCAATTCCTTTAAGCTTTTCAAGGGTTTTTCAGTTGGCGTGAATGCCTCTTACCTGTTTGGCAGTATTGACCGGCATGCCAGCGTGTCATCCGATTCAACCGGTTTCTTCCTGGCCAACCAGATTAAATCCAACCAGGTGAGCGACTGGCACTTTGGCTTTGGCGCCCAATATGAGATGAAACTAGCCGAAAACCGTAACCTGACGTTTGGCGTCATTTATGGTCCGGCCACTTCTATCAACATCAAGCAAACAGAAACCATTCAGCGTATGTTGCCGGGTTTCACCAATTACGATACCATTAGTTTTTACGAAGGCGAAAAAGGCAGCCTTAACCTTCCGGCATATTATGGGGCGGGTGTATTCGGGCGATTTAACAGCCAATGGGCCGGCGGGTTTGACTTCCAGATGCAAAACTGGGAAGAATACAAGATTTTCGACACCCCCGGCAACCTGAACAACACTTACCAGTTTGCTTTTGGCTTGCAGCACAACCCCAACATACAAACCTTCTCCAACCTGTTCAGCCGCCTCGAATACCGCGCCGGGTTCCGCTACGGGCAAACCTACCTCAACCTCAACGATCAGGCTATAAATGAGTTTGGCATAAGTTTTGGTATTGGAATACCCATAAGGAGAACCTACAACGGCCTGAACATTGGTTTTGAATTTGGCCAGCGTGGAAACACCGAAAATGACCTGATTAAAGAGAATCTATACCGGATCAATATCGGCGTAAACATTTATGAACGCTGGTTTATGCGAAGGAGATTTTTCTAAAAACCAACAAAAACCACAATACAATGAAAACGAATCAATATCTTATCATTACGGCGGCCCTGATTCTGTTTGGAGTGAGTAGCTGTTTTGCTGGCACCAAAACCAGCACTACCGAAGCTGCCAGCGTTTCGATGGAAGCCGCTTATGAAATGGGCGCACAGGAAGATGCAGCCTTTTCAGATGCATTCCTGGCAGACCTTCAGGATCAGCCCCGTTATGGCAACGACAGCGTTCGCTGTGTGATGAACTGGTCGCTTTATGCCGAGTATTACAAGCAGCGCAATTTCCCCATGGCTATTGAACCTTGGCGCTGGATGTTTTTTAACTGCCCCATCGCTACCCAAAACCTTTATATTCATGGTGTTCAACTTGTGAAGTTTTTACATCAGAACGAAACCGACCCCATTAAAAGGGAAGCTTATGTGGATACCCTTATGATGGTTTACGACCAGCGTATTAAGTATTTTGGACGCGAAGGCTACGTGCTGGGCCGCAAGGTGGCCGACCTTTACGCTTACCGGCCCAATGCGGTGCAGGAGCACTACGACATTTCCGAAAGCTCTATCCAACTTGAAGGCAATGCCTCACAGGCCGATGTGCTGCTGATCAACTTCCAGGCCACCGTGCGCCTGGTGGAAGCAGGCCTCATGGAAGCAGGCAGTATAGTAGAAAGCTACGACAGGTCTATGGATTACATTGAATTTAGTCTGTTGAACAACCCCAAGGATTCCATTTACTTCAACCCTGCCAAAGCAAATATTGAATCCCTGTTTGAGCCTTATGCAAGTTGCGAAAACCTGGTGCGTATATACAAGCCACGTTTTGATGCCACACCAGAAGATCCTGAACTGCTTGACAAGATCACTTATATGCTGAATCGCTCGGGTTGTACAGACGAAGAGTTGTTTTTCCTTGCCACCCGCAACTACCACCGCTTGCGCCCCACTGCCCAGTCGGCATTCCTGATGGGCCGTATGGAAAACAACCAGCGCAATTTTGCCCAGGCGCTCGAGTACTACGAGCAGGCCATTGAACTGAGCGAAAACGGCAATGGACCCGATAAGTTTACCACTTATATGCTCATGGCCGACATGGTATACCGCAACATGAATCGTATGTCGCAGGCTCGTACCTACGCCCTGAGGGCCAGTGAAATCAGGCCCAACGACGGCCGCCCCTTCCTGCTCATTGGCGAAATGTATGCCGCCAGTGCCCGCAGTTGCGGAACCGATGAGATTTCGACCGGCGCTGTTTACTGGGCAGCCGTCGACAAGTTTATCCGCGCGCGCAACGTTGACGACGACCAGCAGGTAACTGATCGTGCCAACCAACTTATTTCCACATTCTCGCAGTATTTCCCAGGCAATGAAACCCTCTTCTTCCATGGCCTCGATGGCGGAAAATCGGTAAGGGTTGAATGCTGGATAAATGAAACAACCATTGCCAGGCCAAGACCTTAACACAAAAAAATGGAAAACATTAGCGTTTCCCGTTTTAAAGTCATAAAAAACATTGCCATTCTTTTTGGAGTGGCAATGTTTTTTTCGTGCAAAGGCGATCTGGAAACCATACAGGCAATTACCAAAGTTGACGAATCGCCCATTGAAACCGGCTTTGGGGTTGAAATGATCTACAGTACCCATGCCAACATTCAATTGATTATGAAGGCGCCTCGCATGGACCGCTATGCGGGCAACAAGAACTATCTTGAAATGCCTGAAGGCATCTCGGTGGTTTTTTATGACTCGCTGATGAATGTCACCTCCACCCTTACGGCCAACTACGCCATAAATTACCTGAACGACGATCTTTTTGAGGCCCGCAACGATGTGGTGGTGGTTAACGAAGCCAACGAAAAACTTAATACCGAACAACTGATCTGGGATCAAAAAAAAGGCATGATTTTTTCAGAAAAGTTTGTGAAAATCACCACCGAAGACGAAGTGCTTTTTGGCGACGGTATGGAATCAGATGAAAGATTTACCAACTGGGAGATAAAATATCCGCGTGGCACTTTCAGCGTGGAAACAGGATCGCAGGGAACCAGGGAAAGGCCTGCCGGAATTCAGGAGCCGTTTCCCCTTCAGTAATATGCAGTTTTTTGGTACTTTTGTCTATTAATCAAGCTTCCAGCATTGAACAGCTATTCAATCATTGTCGTCAGCCTGCTTCTCTCGGCCTTTTTCTCGGGCATGGAAATTGCCTTTGTTTCGGCCAACAAGCTCAAGGTAGAGGTGGACAAAAAAAGCGGCGGTTTTTCGGCCCGCTTGCTTTCGCGCTTCATTCACAGCGAGTCGAGGTTTATCTCGGCCATGCTGGTGGGCAATAATATTGCCCTGGTAGTTTACGGTATTTCCTTTGCCGCCCTGCTCGATCCCGTTTTTGCCCGCCTGTTGCCCGAGCCCTTTAACAGTGAGCTCAGCATTCTGCTGCTCCAAACCATTGTTTCTTCCCTGATCATTTTGATTTTTGCAGAATTTTTGCCAAAAACCCTGTTCCGAATTAATCCAAACAACTTCCTTTCGGTTTTCGCACTGCCCGTTTACATTATTTATTACCTGCTTTACCCATTGGTGCTGATCACCATCGGTTTTTCGGAGTTTATCCTGCGCTTTTTTTTCAAAATGGACCTCAGCAACCGAAAGAAAGTGTTCGACATTGTGGATATGGATAACTTTCTCAGGGAGTTCAGTCAGGATCAGGAGAGTGAGTCTGATGGAAGTCGAGAAATACAGATTTTTAAAAATGCCATCGAGTTTCCCGACATTAAGGTGCGCGAGTGTATGATACCCCGTACCGAGGTGGTGGCCGTGGCCCAGGAAGAGAAAACAGATGATATTCGCTCTATTTTTTCGCAAACCGGCCTTTCAAAAATTCTGATCTACAGCGAATCGATCGACAATATTATTGGTTATGTGCACGCCTTCGACTTTTTCAAAAAGCCAAAAGACATAAAACCGATCATAAGACCCATTATGCTGGTTCCCGAAACCATGCACATCAACAAGCTGCTTAAGAACTTCATTCAGCAGCAAAAAAGCATTGCCGTTGTGGTTGACGAGTTTGGAGGCACATCTGGGATTATTACCATAGAAGACATTATTGAAGAAATATTTGGTGAAATAAACGACGAGTACGATGTAGGCAACCTGGTTGAAAAGAAAGTAAAAGAGAACGAATTTATTTTTTCTGCCCGCCTGGAAATTGACTACCTGAACGAACGCTACGGCCTTGACCTGCCAGACTCGGAAGAGTATGAAACCCTTGGCGGGATGATTTTGAACCATCTGGAAACCATTCCTGAAAAAGGGCAGGAATTGGAAACGGAAGGATTCTCATTCCGTATTATTCAGGTCAGCGAAAAACGAATTGAGCTGGTTCAGGTTAAAAAAAGCAGTATCTGACCACTAAATCAAAAAATTATAAGTTGTTAATTCAATTTCTGTTATACCTTTGCACTCTAATTTTTAAAATGGATTTATAGCTATGGCTGTTATTACAAAAATCAGGAGTTACTCCGGTTTGCTAATCGCGGTAATTGGTATTGCCCTTGCAGCATTTGTGCTGGGCGATTTTATGGGTTACGGACCCACGCGTGGCGGAGGTTTTGACGTTGGAAAGATAGACAAGGCAAAAATTTCTTATCAGGAATTTGAGCAGCGTGTAAACGATCAGATTGAAGGCTGGAAAATGGAAACGGGCAACCAAAACCCTGGTCCGCGAGAAGCCTTCCAAATCCGCCAGCAGGTGTGGAATACCATGGTGCGCGAAATTCTGCTCAACAACGAACTCGAGAAGCTCGGCATTGAAATTTCAAGTGAAGAATTATTTCATCTGATCCATGGGCCAAATCCCCACCAGGTGATTGTAAGGAATTTTTCTAACCCCATGGACGGTAGCTACGACCCCCAGCAGGTAATAAACTTTCTGCAAAACTTCGATTTTCTCGACCCCAACACCCAGAGTCAGTGGTTGATGATTGAACAGTTTATCAAACGCGAGCGCCAGGAGAACAAATACCACAACCTGATTCGCCAGGGATATTATATGCCCTCGCAACTGGTAAGCCTCGACTACCAGGACCGCAACGCCACCGCCGACCTTCGCTATGTGGTGAAGCGCTACGAAACCATTGCCGACAGCCTGGTGCAGCTTAGCGACCGCGACATGCGCCGCGTGTATGAAGAAAACCGCCATTTGTATGAGCAGGAAGCTTCGCGCAGCTTGCAGTATGTGGCTTTCCCGGTATTTCCCAGCGAAGAAGACCGCGAAACCCTTCGCCGTGAACTGCTCGAGCTGGAAGATGAATTTGCTTCCACCGAAAATGTTCAGGCTTTTATCAACTCCACCTCCGATGAGCGTTTCAACCCCTTTTACTTCAGCCAGGGACAATTGTCGCCAGAGCTGGATTCGGTGATGTTCAATGCCCCCCTGGGCACAGTTTACGGCCCCATTGTTGAAGACAATGCCTTTGTGATGGCCAAACTCAGCGACATTCAGTTTCGTCCCGACAGCATGCGTGCCAGCCACATTTTAATTTCTTTTGTTGGCTCAGCAGCTGCTTCGCCCAACACTACCCGCAACATTGATGAAGCACGTGCCCTGGCCGACAGCATACTGAATGTGGCCCGCAGAAATCCGGCCCGCTTTGGCGACATGGCCGTTGAACTTTCAGAAGACCCCTCGGCTCAGATGAACCGTGGCGATCTCGACTGGTTCAGGGATTTTGAAATGGTAACGGAGTTTTCAGATGCCGTGATCAACGCCAATGTAAATAGCTTTACTACCGCAGAAACCCAGTTTGGCATTCATGTGATTCGGGTTACCGCCAAGTCGGCCCCCACCAAAAAAGTGCAGGTGGCCAGGCTTACCCGCGAAATAGAGCCCAGCAACCGAACCTTCCAGCAAGTGTTTGGGCAAGCCAGCGAGTTTGCTGCCCTGCTGCGTAAGAACAAGAACTTCGAAGAGGCTGCAGAAGAAAAAGGCCTGAGCGTAAGGGTCATTGACATGGTACGCGAAATGGACATGAGCCTGCCAGGCATTGAGAACCCAAGGGAGATTGTTCGCTGGGCCTTTGACGATAAAACCAAGGAGGGTGCTTTCTCACGTATTTTCGATATAGACAACCGCTTCATTGTTGCCACCCTTACCCAGAAGCGCGAGGAAGGCATCCCCAGCCTCGACGAGATAAATGAAGAAATCCGTGCCCTTGCCATTCGGGAGAAAAAGTACGAAATGATTGCTGCAGAAATGAAGGAAGCCATGAGCGCTGGTAACTTTGATGCCATTGCCGAGCGCCTGCAGCTCACCCCTGAGCAGGCCCTGGAAATTCGTTTCAATATGCTGAACCTTCCCGGCGTAGGACCCGAGCCAAAAGTGATCGGAGCCGCCTTTGGCCTGCAGCCAAACACCGTTTCTCAACCCATTAAGGGCAATGCCGGCGTCTTGCTGCTTGAGGTAATGAACCGCGAAGAAGCCATTGAACCCGACGATATGACCAGCGCAAAGCGTCAGCTCAAAACAACTTTCTCAAACCGCGTAATTAACGATGTGTTTAACGCCATTCGCGAAAACGCCCGCATTGAGGATAACCGCAGCCTTTTCTATTAATAAAGGAGCCGGTTAAGATTTAAAAAAGGCTGTTTCTTTCGGGAACAGCCTTTTTTCATTCCAATAAGAGAAATCCTATTAAAACTCCCTCAGGGTTTCGTGAACGCCTTTGTGAATTGCGTACCAAAAATCGAGGGCTGCCTGCTCGCGGTCGCTATCAAAACGGGCCAACCAATGGTCAAGCTGCTCGTTGTCTTTTTCCGTTTCCTGCTTCTTTTTTAGAAAAGTGTGGACGAAATCAATATTCCGGTCAGGCTCCCAGAAGATGGAGGCGTTGCGGCTGTTTATGCGGCTGGCCGTAAGCTCAACAGCCCGGAGAAACTGTTCTTTTTTCCCAAATAGCTGCCCTATGATATCGGGCATCAGATCTTCGGCCCAGGCCCGGTGAAAACGGCAAATGCCCAGGTTGTCGATCATAAGTTCCTTTAACATGCGCCTGGCATTTTGGCGGCCCAGTTCGCGCGGGCCAAGGAACTGCCGACCGTAATCATTGTAATATTTCCCCATTATTCCCATGGGAGAAAGTACACCCGGGGTCCAGTACTGATTTGGAACCATCCACCCGTGGCGGGCAAAAGCATTGTACATAAACAGGTCGAGCACCTTCTTGCCCTTTTCGCGGGCCAGGCCCCGAGCAAACTTGCGTGCGCCTTCCATAAGGTTAATCGCACCATCTTCCCTCACCATTTCATCCATTAGGGCAATGCCCAGGCGGGCGTTGTGCATGGAATCATTGACCACATCAAACCCTTCGGGAGAAAAAACCGGTTTCTGATCTACCCCCAGCTCTTCCGGTTTTATGAGACCTTCGTGCAGGCACTCCATTAGCCAGGCCAGCACGCCGCCCACAGAAATGGCGTCGAACCCCATGCTGTCGGCTTTCTGGTTTATGAGTTCGGCAGCCCGCTGGTCGAAAATGCCACAAAGCGGGCCCATAGTCTGGTAGGGCTCGTAGTCCTTTTTATATTCGTTGTTCATTTTTTTGCACACCGCTGCACAGGGCTCTCCGCAGGTGCGCTGCTGCTTTGTTTCAATGGTTTCCTGGTTGAATTGCTTCAAGTAATGATCGAGAATAAACTCCTGGTGCAACTTCAGTCGCTCTTCGGGCGTCCAGTAAATGGTGCGGTAATTAAACGCCATCACATAATCGCCCATGGTGGCATAGTTCACGCCAAAGGTGCCGCCAGTGTTGAAAGCGGGGTCGTAACGATACTTTGTAGTAGTTTCAAGGTCTTTGGCTGATAATTTTTTTTGGTAGCGGTCCTGAAACCAGGCATCGGCAACATTGCGGTCGCGGAAATCCTCGTCGATGAAGGTGCCGCCATAAATTATGGCCGCAATGCCATGCTGTTGCAACATTTTGCTTCCAAAGCCGCCGCGTCCTGCCCAGGTATCCACGTAAGTGACCTTACCTTTGCGGATGGGTGCAGAGCCAATGGCCCCAAAGTCGGAATACATGGCTGCCGGCCCGGTGGCCAGAATGCGGGGGTCGTTTTCGTAGCGCGCGCCAAACAGCTCCAGTGTTTCTTCCATCAGGTTATACACCCCTTTTCGGCCCTCCTCCCAGGTTTTTTTCAGGCGTATAGGGTGAATCTCCACCTCAATTTCTTCCCCATGGTCGCGGTTGAGGTACAGCACGCTGGGGGTGGTCGCCTTCCCCGTAAGGGAAAGCAAATTGATGCCCAGGTTGTCGAAAACCAGTCCGGCACCGCCCATACTCGAAATGTAGAAGCCATGCCAGCAGGGACTAAAACCATTGAATATCAAACGGTTTGAACCCGGGAAAATGGATCCGGCCAACAGACCGGTGCCGATATTCAGGCTGTTGTGTTTTTTGGCCAGGTGAATGCCCAGGTCGACCGGGCCCCAGAAATTGCCCAGTTCGTAACGAAGGATTTTGTAAAACCCCGTAGAGGCATCAACCATCAGGGTTTTGAGGTGAGATTGGTCCATTTGCATAATCCAACTTTTTTACAAAGATAAACATCTCAACCAATTCGACCGAAACATGGTGATTGCCCCTGAAAGATAAAATTATGGCCAAAACCTTTCGGATAACAATATTTCTTTTTATATTAGCCCTTGGCATTTGCCAACTTACCGGACAGGCTCAATAGCTGTAATGTTTCTGGCGGCTCAAGGTAAACCAGTCCGGTATTTTCTACTTACCAAACGGAGGAGGGATATATGTTTTCTGCTTTTAAGCCCCCATAATTCCAGCACCGGAAGGAATCCTTTTCCCCTCCGAAATCTCAAGAAAATTTTTTCACCGAACACCCTATTTACTAACTAAAAACAAACATTATGAAGAGAAAAGTACACTTGGCCATCCCTTGGTTGATGGCTTTAATGCTGCTGACCATTTCGTTTAAGAGCAATGCGGCGCAAATTCATTACTTTAATTTTAATGAGAATGTGCCTGCCTCAGGTATTAATTGGACCCAACCAATACCTGCAACAATAGGTAGCGGGGAACTAACCTACACATTTACCCAAGGTGTCAGTTTTGCCGGAACAGCCTTAAATGGAAACACAAGCGAGGTTAACGGCGGGAGCTTTTGTCCTGTTGGAGGCGTTGGCCAGATAAATAATGGAGAACATTTTATCCTGAGCATTCCAACTACTGGTTATGAAGGCATTTCACTTTCTTATGCCACACGCAGGACCTCAACGGGTTTCACCACTCAAACAATTCATTACACTTTGAATGGAACTGAATGGGTTGAATTTCAGGTGGTTGATATTTCCACATTTGAAAATAGCTGGCTGGCAAGCCAGATTATTACATTAAACTTTTCAGCCATAACTGGAGTTAATAACAACCCAAACTTTGCCATAAAATTTGTTTTGACAGGTGTTACATCCGATGCCGGGAATAACCGTTTCGACAATATTTCTGTCAACGGAACCAGGATTCCTTATGAAACGCTTTGGCAGTTTTCCAATGCCACGGCAAATCTTCCTGCATGGTTTGGAGCCAACAGGGGCATGGCTGCATTAGGCGACCATTTGCTTGTTGCAAAACAATCTCCGGTTACCGTTCATGTGCTTGACCGTTTAACCGGTTTGGAAACCGGAACACTTAACACAACAGGGATTGCCGGAGGTTTCTGGGCCCTCAATGACATTGAAGTGAGCGATGATGGCGTAATTTTCGCTGCCAATGGCGTTATTACCAATGCCTATGGTAATTTCAAAGTTTACCAGGTTTCAAGCGATCCTGCTGTTGATCCTGTGCTGGTCATCGATTATGATGTTTCCGGCTATCCGGCTGTTCGCCTGGGCGACAAGATTACCGTAGTTGGCAGCGTGGCTGATGGAACAGCTGCCCTTTATGCAGCCGATGGTTCAGAAAACAGAATTTTCAAATGGACCATTGATGACACAAAATCTTTTGGTACGCCTGAAGTAATTACTTTACCTGGAAGAGGTGGTAGTAACGTTGTTGCTCCGCTGCCAAACGGTAATTTCTATTACACAGGCACGGGAATCAACGTGCAAAAATTCAGCGCAGATGGCACCCTTTTGGGAACGATCCCCGGGGGAATTCTTCCGACTGGCACTACCGGCATGAAGTACCTTGGCATGGAAGGTAACGATGAGATTCTGGCCGTATACCATTATGGTGCTGCGGATGGATACCTGAGGGTAGTAAGAGTTCCCAATGGCATTCCGGCCAATGCGAGCCTGATCTTCAGGACTCCGGTACTGGGAACCTTAAACTCTTCAGGAAATGGCGACGTAGCCTTTGTACCCAATGCCGATGGAATGAATGTGGACTTGTATGTGCTCGATACCAGCGATGGTATCGGAGGTTACAAAAGCAACACCCTGAACCTGGTATTCCCCGATTATGCTGACCCGGGCGATCCTGTATTTGCTGTAACACCCACCAGCCGGAACTTTGGCACGGTATTGCTTGGAGCCACCTCGGCTGTTCAGAGTTTTACCATTACCAATACCGGTGCCGGCACCATTACCATTAACCCGGCCGATATTGTGCTGACAGGGGCCGACGTAGCAGATTTTGTGTTTACAAATATTACGGAAACAGCAGTTCTGGACCTGAATGAAACCGCCACCTTTACCGTAGCCTTTGCCCCGCTCACCGAAGGCACCAAAACGGCTACCATTCAGATCAACGACAACATGGGAGAAAAGGTATTACACGAAATTGCACTTAGTGGTACCGGAGTTGATCCTACCCTACATCCTCCGTTTACACAAGATTTCAACACAACCCCATTCCCGCCCGATTATTGGACAAGGTTCTCCGGTCTGTTACAGGAGACATCCACCTTGACCTCAACCACCACTGGCTGGGTTCATGGGCGATTTGGTTATATCGGAACGGTTAACAACGCAGCAAAGCTGAACGTTTTTGGAACCGGCGTTAACCGCTGGCTGGTAACTCCTCCGATCGATCTTGGTGACGGAACCACCGATTTCGAGCTGGTTTTCGATGTTTCCCTGAACAAGTGGAACACAGCCAACCCGCCCGACATGAACGGAACCGATGATAAGTTTGCTATCGTCATATCAACGGATGGCGGTTTAACATGGTCTGCAGCAAATACCCTCAGACTTTATGATAATGCCGGGTCTCCATTTGTTTACAACAATATTTCACATACCGGCGAAACGGTGGTAATCAACCTTTCGGATTACAGCGGAGTAGTAAAGATTGCCTTTTATGGTGAGTCGACGGTATCCAATGCCGATAATGACATTTACGTAGACAATGTTACGGTTCAGGAAGTTCCTGAGAACCCGGTGTTTGCCATTACACCAACTTCCTGGAATTTTGGGGATGTGGAGGTTGGATTTGCCTCTGTAGCAAGGGTCTTTACTGTTTCCAATACAGGCCCTGGCATTTTAACGGTAAATGCACCAGTTCTTGACAACAATGATGACTTCATCCTGAGTTATACCGCTGAAGATTTCCCAGCAGAACTCAGCGGTTCCGAAACCGTTACTTTCAGTGTTGTTTTTGAACCGGAAGCAGAAGGAGCAGCCCTGGGTGAAATTTCCATCGGATACGATGATGGAAGCGCCAATACTGCCACGGTTGAATTAACTGGTAACGGCATTGTAAGGCCAGACGGCTCCACTTGTGGCAACCCCTATGTGATTGCCTCACTGCCGCTGGTTGATTTTTCAGGAAATACCGATATCATGGGCGATGATTATTCAAGCACATGGATTACTCCTTCTTCTTCATACCTCAATGGTAATGATATGGTATTCCAGTTTACGCTGGATGAGCCGGGCTTCCTGAGTGCCAGCATGACCTCGCCCAATACCTGGATAGGCTTGTTTATCCTTGAAGATTGCCCCGATCCGGAAAATCCTGCTGCGGTGATCCGTGCAGCTTTCTCTTCTGGAAGTTCGGTGTCATTTGCTAATCAGTATATGGAAGCCGGCACCTATTTCGCCATCGTTTCCAGCTATCCTGCTCCGCAAACCATTGCCTTTACGCTGAACTTGTCGTTCGACCCGGGCTACACCGTAACCTTTGAAATTGAAGATGAGGACGAAGCACCGATTGCTGATGCCATCGTTACTTTGGCTGGTGTTACCAATGCAGCCGGCGATTATGTCTTTGACAACAAACTGCCCGGCACCTATGCCTACACAGTGGTCAAGGAAGGTTTCTTTAATGCTACCGGTGAAGTGATTGTGGTGGATGCCGATGTAACAGAAACAGTGGTTATGGAAGCAGTGCCGGATATTCCGATTATCGTCAGCATCACGCCTGTTGCCGATGTTTCTGTTGAATTTGGCACCCTGGAGGCCGATGCTATTGCAGCACTTGCACCAACTACCACCATTACCGACAGCAACAGTGACACCTACACCGTAGATCTGACCTGGACCATTGCCAGTTACGATGGTGATGTGGCTGGCGCCTATACCGCAACAGCTACATTTACGCTGCCCGAAGGTGTGGAACAACCGGATCCTCCTCTTGCACTGGAGGTAACTGCAACCGTTACCGTGCTCGAACCACCCGTGGTGATTGACACCTTCCCATGGCTTGAAGATTTTGAGGAGGCAGTCTTTCCGCCAAACGGCTGGTTACGTCATAACCTGGATGGTGGTGGCACCGAGTGGGTTTCGAGTACCGCTCAAAACCACACACCGGATGGCACAAGATCAGCATTCCATAACTATGCAGCTTCGACTGCAGGCAACCAGGATGGCTGGCTCGTAACACCCTTGCTGCAATTGCCCAATGAGGACTTGCGCCTGGTTTTCTGGTCATATAACAGCTTCCCCGCATGGTACGGCAAGAACAGCGTACTGGTCTCCACAGGCAGTCCGGATCCGGCCAGCGATGACTTTGTTGAGGTTTGGACAACCGCAACAGTGGCTGCAAGCTGGGCTGAAACCATTGTTGACCTCAGCGATTTCGCCGGCGAAGAAATCTACATTGCTTTCCGTTACGAAGGCAATGATGCCCACGGATGGTATCTCGACGATGTGTTGGTGGAAGTAGCTCCCGAGCTGTTCACCGTAACCTTTGTGGTTGAAGATGAAGACGCTGCCCCGATTACCGATGCCGTAGTAACCCTTGGCGATGTGGTAAACGCTGCCGGAAATTATATCTTTGAAAACACTATGCCCGGCACCTATGCCTATACCGTTGTGAAAGAAGGTTATTATGACGGGACAGGAGATGTTGTGGTTGTTGATGCTGACATTACTGAGACCGTAACATTAGTTATGATTCCTGTCAATCCTGTCATCGTAAGCATTGCTCCTGTGGCTGATGTCGAAGTGGAATTTGGAACCACCCTTGTGGATGCCATTGCTGCTCTTTCACCGACAACGACGATCACTGACAGTGACGAAGGCACACATACTGTGACTCTGTCCTGGACCATTACAGGTTATGACGGATCCGTTGCAGGTGACTACGATGCTACAGCTACTTTCACTTTGCCGGAAGGCGTTGATCAGGCCGATCCCGCAATTCCCCTTGAAGTTTCGGCAGTGGTTACTGTACTGGAAGAGCCCATCGAAACCTTTGCCGTTACCTTTAACGTGAACATGACCTATGTGGAAGGCTTTGATCCGGCCAGCGACGTGGTTTATGTGGCAGGCGTAATGAACTGGAGCGCTCCTGGCGATGATCCCGACAACCAACTCATGACCCGCGTGGACGACTCCATGATCTGGACCAAAACCCTGCAATTGGCGGCTGGTACTTACGAGTACAAGTACTTCCTGAATGCTGGCTGGGATGGTGGCGAATGGGATGGTGGCGACAATCGCGATCTGACCGTTGAAGATGACATGGAAGTCAATGACTGGTTTGGCTCCCTGACCGATCCTACCAGCATTACCGATCCGAGCCTGGCTCAGATCAGGGTATTCCCCGTACCTGCACGCACTACTCTTTACATTACTTCGCCAGAGGTTATCCGCGACCTGCGCATTATCGATATGCTTGGCCAGGTGGCTTACTCGGCCAACGTGGCTGGCTTGTCGCACGAAGTAAATGTGGGTGCATTTAAGGACGGCATCTACTTTATTCAGATCCTTACTGCTAAAGGCATCGAAACCCGCAGAATCCAGGTACAGAAATAATCCTGTCTTCTGATTTTTATAAAAAGGGGAGGCCGTTGTGGCCTTCCCTTTTTTTGTTCAAAACATTTTTTTTAGGCTTATGTGTTAATTAATAAAATTTTTTATAAATTAGGCATGAATAACAGGAGGCACATAAAGCGGTCATTATTTTGGATAAAAGAGCGCAACTCTCCTTAATTGGTAAGCATTCCCGGCGGTATTTGTAATTGTGGAACCTAAAAGCCCTAATATGCAAACATCACGCGCCTCACCCCAATTTCTGCTTTCGCCACTCTTTATGGTCATTGAAACCATTCAATATTTTCTAACCTAAACCAAAATCCTATGAAGAAAAAAGTACAAGCATTCATGATGTGGTTTTTCACTTTGCTGCTGCTGTTCAGCTTTCAAAGCTGGGCCCAGCCCGAGTTTGACATTACCACACTGATTAACAAAACTGGGGCTGATTTGCCTACGCAAATCGGCTCTGGTGGTAACGCAAGGGCAGCAGCCCTTTATCAAGATCGTTACGTTATCGTTGCATCACGCGAAGGCGGCCCAGGTGTCTGGGTATGGGATTCCTTTAATCCTGATGCAGCTCCATTTGCCTTACCAATGGGCACTGACATCATCAACACAACCATCACCTTCCCAATTAATTATGTTCGGGTTGCTGGTGATGCTATTTACGTTTCAAACCTTTCACTGAACCCAACCGGAACCGGATGGGGGCAAGGTCCTTTCTATATCTATAGGTGGACGAGCCTCGTGAGTGAACCTGAAATTGTGTTGAATTTTACCGCTCTTGAAGGCCGCCTTGGTGACGCCTTCTCGATTATTGGAGATCCCATGGGTGACGGACACATTATCGCCCACATCAACACCACCAAAAATTTCAGGGTTTGGAATTTTGAGGATGGTGTGCTTTTGAACCACGACACGCCCGATCTTATCGTGCTTGATGTTCCTGAAGCGCACATCAATAATCATGGTATTTTCAATGCCATTCCTGGCGAGGAGAACCTGTTTATTGTTACCAGCAACAATAAGGGTTTAATGCTTGCCGACCTTACCGGTGAAATTTTTGCCGAATGGGACACCGAGTTAATTGATATGCGTACTTACGATCCCAACGTTTTTTATTTGGGCGGAAAAAGGTATTTAACCTACACCATCAATAACGAAGTCATTCCTGAAGAAGGCGATCCTGTAGGTGCAAGGTATCAGGTTGTAGATATCTCAGAGGGGGCAAACATTGTTGAAGCTTTTGAAGCCATAACTACTTCAAATGAACTGGCCGAAAAGATTGTATTTGATTTTGTTTTATCTCCTACTGGCCACAGTAACCTTACTGCAACAAACTCGGTTGCAGTGCTTGACAATGGTGACATCCGTATTTTGGCCCATGTAGTTGGAAAAGGTTTCGTTGTTGATGAACTCTCCGCATTAAGCACGGTGTTTTTCGAAGAAAACTTCAACGACGGCAATGCTGCCGCTCGCTGGAGTTTTACGGAAACCGGAGGCACCAATGTGGTTGATTTTGCCTTTGATTACGAAGCCGACGGCATTCCGCTGCTGGAAGGAGAAACCGATGGCATTGGCCTGAAAGTGGCCGTGAACACTACTTCTCCTGGTGTGGTAAGCGCCGCAATGGCATTCCCTGACGGACAGTCGTTTGCAGGAGAGTATGTGCTCTCTTTCGATTTTTGGATGAACTTCCAGGGAACTACCGGAACCACAGAGCATGCCATTTTTGGGGCAGGGCACACATCAACAGCCATACAAACGCCTGCAGCCGGATCTGGTTCTGTTGATGGTACCCCTGGTACAGGTCCCAGCAACAATGGTATTGATTACACCATGACACCCGATAACGGTGCATCCAGAGACGTGCGGGTTTTTGTTGACGGAGCAGAACTGCTGGGTGCTGCCGGTGGCTTCGCGGATCCCAATTTGCAATCCACTCAACACCCGCCTTACAGCGATGCGTATTCTGGACTCGTTCCGGGTAACCAATGGCTTGCCATTACAATAGAAGTGCTTGCTGACCGCACTATTTTTAAAGTGAATGGTCAGGTGTGGGCTGAAACCATGCAAGTGGCCGATCCGGGTAACATCATGCTTGGGTATATAGATTTCTTTGGGGGGTCGGTTGCCGATGCTACCTCTTACATTGTATTTGACAACATTAAAGTGGCTGAAAAAGAGTATGAGGAACCACTGGCAAGGGTACAGCTGATCCATAATTCGGCCGATGCAGCCGTTGCTGCCGTTGACCTGTATGTAAACGGTGAGCTGGAACTGGAAAATGTTCCCTTCAGAACCGCCACTCCGTTTATGGATGCTCCGGCCGGGGTTGACATCAACCTGGTAATAACGCCTACAGGTGCCCCAATTGAAAATGGCGTGCCAATTACGGTTAATTTCGAGGATGGTAAGACCTATGTGGTTGTTGCAGCTGGTAACGTCAGCGCCACCGGATACGACCCGGTGGTTCCCTTCGACCTGTTCGTTTACGATTTAGGCAGGGAAGCGGCCGTAAATCCATCAAACGTCGATGTACTGGTATTCCATGGTTCATCCGATGCCCCAACCGTTACCGTTTGGGAAACTGGCGTTGGCGCCGGACAGTTGATCTCTGATTTTGAATTCGGCGACTTTGCAGGCTACCTGAGCCTAGCGCTTAATGACTATATCCTTGAGGTGCGCGATGCAACCGGTACTGTTAAAGTAGCTGCTTATGAAGCTCCTTTGGCTTCCCTTGGCTTGCAGGGACAGGCGCTTACCGTGCTGGCATCGGGCTTCCTAAACCCCGAAGCCAACAGCGATGGTGAACCCTTTGGGCTTTATGCAGCCCTTGCCGCTGGCGGCCCCCTGGTAGAACTCCCATATTACGACGATACCGTTATTATCAGCGAGTTTCCATACTTGCAGGACTTCGAATCAGGCACCTTTGATGGCACTGGCTTTGTGGTATATAATGTGGATGGTTCTGCCTATGAATGGGAAGTAGTTAATATTGATAACCACACCCCTAGTGGCCAGTATTCTGCACGGCACCGTTGGAACACGGCGGCCAACGAAGAAGGCTGGCTGATCTCACCTCCGGTGGTTATGCCTGAAGCTGCCGAATTCGTTCTCTCTTTCTTCTCACGAAATCAATATCCTTCTTTCTACGGATCAAACACCGTATTGATTTCCAGCGGAAGTGCCGATCCGACTGACGGGGATTTTGTGGAAGTCTGGACTGCTGAATCTGTCGTTGACAGTTGGGTTGAAAACGTAATTGACCTGGGTGCTTACGCTGGGCAAACCATCTACATTGCCTTTGTTTATGAAGGCGAAGATGCCCATGGCTGGTACCTCGACGACATTTACATCGGCGAACCTGTTGAACTTCCCGCCTTTGCAACCCTGTTTGAATTCTCAGAAGCAGGTGACGATCTGCCCGATTGGTTTGGCACCGGCAACGAGCGTGGCATGGCTTCATTTGGAGACAACCTGTATGCAGTAAGCCGCACGGGTGGCAACTTTGTATACGTTCTTGATCGCATGACAGGTGTCGAAACCGGCCAGCTCAACACTACCGGTATTCAATCCGTTGGCACTTTCCACATAAATGATATCGAAGTAAGTGGCGACGGTGTGGTGGTTGCTGCCAATATGGCTATGGGTGGTGGTGCAACCTTCATTTTATATGAAATGGACGAAACCGACCCGGCCGACCCCATTCTGCAATTCACCCTGCCTACAGAAGGTGGAAGGATTGGTGATAAGATCACCCTGGTGGGCAACTTCGATGATGGCGGTGCCACACTCTATGCTGCTGATGCTTCCAATCCCAAAGTGTATAAGTGGACACTTACGGATGGCACTTTTGGCACCCCCGAAGTAATTACCATTGAAGTGCCTCACGGCAATACCCCGGTTGTTAGCCCATTGCCCGATGGAAACTTTTACTACACTGCATCCGGACAAGGCTTGTCAAAACTCGAAGCCGACGGAACATTGATAGGCACTGTTCCTAGTGAGATCATCCCCACTGGTTCTACTGCTATCAAGTATTTTGGTAAGGATGGCAACGACGAAATGGTAGGCGTGTACTTGTATGGCGAAGATCATGAACACCTGGTTGTGGTTCGCGTGGTTGATGGTGATCCCGAACTGGCAGAAATTGAATTTATTACGCCTTCCATGTATGGCGCTGCCAACACCAATGGTACAGGTGATGTGGCTTTCGAGCCCGCACCCGATGGTGAAAACGTTGACTTGTATGTGCTTGGCACCAACAACGGTATTGGCGGTTACAGAAGCCTCATGCTCGACCTTGAGTTCCCGGATTACAGCGCCCAGGAGCCGCCGACATTTAAGGTTACTTTTGACGTAAAGGATGCAGCCGGAAACCCCGTAACTGATGCAATAATAACTCTGGGTGCTGTGACAAACACAGCAGGAGAATATGTTTTTGCAGGTCTGGCTCCAAACACTTATGCCTATACGGTTAAGAAAACCGGATTCTTTGATGCCACAGGTAATGTTACGATTGTTGATGCGGATGTCACCACCACGATTACCCTTCAGGTAGATGACACCAGTGTTCCGGTTGTTGAGGCTTCAAACCTGAAGGTTTTCCCGAACCCGGCCCGCACCATTATGAACGTTGTTTCAGTCGATATGATCCGCGAGCTGCGTGTGATTGACATGCTTGGCCAGGTGGTTTATGCCGCCGATGTGGTAGGCGAAAGCCACCAGATCAATGTGGCATCCTTCCGCAATGGCATCTACTTTGTCCAGATTCTGACCTCACAAGGTATAACCACCCAAAAAGTTCAGATTCAGCGATAAGCATTTCTTAAATTTTTGCTAAAAAAGGGCCTCCCGCTTGGAGGCCCTTTTTTCAAAACACCAATTGAAACTGTTCCGGATGAAAAAATGCATTTTTCTGGTACTGCTGGTTTTCAGCAATCCATTTTTAAAAGCACAGGAAATAAACTGGGAGGACATATCAGCAGAACATAGCCTTCCCGAAGGTTTAAAACTTTTTCATGGCACCTTGACAGGAAACAGCACTTTTTTTGCTTATTATTTTGAAGTCGACATGAACAATCCAGACATTGCTGTTCGCCCCTATTTGAAGCCAAATTCGGTGCAGGTGAATGCCTTTACAGACGATGTGGGTGCCTATGCAGCCATAAACGGCGGATTTTTCAGCGGCTCCAGCTCGGTGTCGTCCATAATTTACCCGGGCGAGGTCCCTGCCCGAAACCTGATCTCGGTAACACGCACGGTGAGCGGAGTCACCCAGACCTATCCTGTAATACGGCCTGTTTTCGCCCTGAATGCCGACCGGACACTGGCCACCGAATGGGTTTATCACCACAGCTACAATTTCGACGATATTTATGTTTACGAAGAACCCCTTCAATATATCTGTGAAGACCCAAATCCTTTGCCGGTGCCTTTAAAAGCAGATGGTTTCCAATATGAAGACATTGCCTATGGTATTGGTGGCGGGCCCATGCTGATAAAAGACGGAGAAATCAATATTGATTATTGCGAAGGCGTCTGGTGGGGGTCAGGGGTGTTTCTTACCGACTTCAGGCCCCGAACCGCAGTTGGCTTTACGGCCGAAAAAAAAGTGATCATGTTTGTAACCAACAGCATGAAGATCGGGGACGTGGCTCAGGAGCTCCTCGACCTGGGATGTGTGGGCGCCATGAACCTCGACGGCGGTGGATCAACAGCCATGGCCGTGGGAAACCAGAGCATTTACACACAGGGCAGGGCGGTGCCCTCCATTTTGGCCGTTGTGCACTCCGATTCACTTAACATCCCTGCCGTTCCCACCTTCGAAAAGTTCTTTGATACGGGCGATGAAGGCGTGTACTTCCAGGGCAACTGGTTTAACACTGCCAACCCGGGTTCCTGGGAAAGCCCTTCAAGGCTTCATGCACTAGGCACTCATGATGACTTTTACCATTTCCCATTAAATCTTCCGGGACCAGGCGAATACGAAGTGTATGGATGGTGGACCGCCCACTCAAACCGTGCAACGAACACACCTTTTATTATTACCCATGCTGACGGAGAAACAGAAACTACTGTTAATCAATCGATTGGCGGCTCAATGTGGAACCTGGTTGGAACTTTTAACTTCAATGGCACCGAAAATGAGTCCGTTCGCATTACCGCTGCAGCAACAACCAACGAATATGTGGTGGCCGACGGGCTTCGAATTGTTTCTTACGATCCTGACTTAATCGTTTACACCATTGCCTCCATCGAACCGGTTGACGATATTGAAGTTCCCTGGGGTACGCTCAAGGACGATGCCCTTGCCCTGCTGAGTACCCAAACCACCATAACTGACTCACACAATCGAACGCATGTGGTTGATTTGCAATGGACTGTCGAAAATTATGATGCTGAAACATCGGGTGATTACCTTGCCACAGGCACCTTTGAACTGCCCGATGGTGTAACACAAAGCAATCCCGAAACCCCGCTGGAAGTTACCGCTAATATTACCGTTTTGCAGGATGATACCAGTATTGGCGGAAATAATTTGTCAGGCCTTAAAGTTTATCCAAACCCTTCAAAAAGCAAGTTTACCGTAAGCGGCATTTCTTACGAGCCCCTGCACCTGGAAGTTTTTTCACTTGATGGCCGCTTGCTGCAAAGCCATGAAGCCGGCGGCCGGTTCAGCATTGAATTAAACCTGGAAGGTTTTTCGCCGGGCATTTACCTGCTCAGGGCAAGCGGAAAAAGCGGGGTGAGGGTAATTAGGGTGGTGAAGGAGTAGATAACCTGTTGCTCCTATCACAATAGTTAATTTCGTTATTGAGTAAAACCAAAAAGAAATGAACTGAATTCATGAATAGGACCCTCCCCCATCCCCTCCCTACACTTAGGGAGGGGTGCCCGAAGGGCGGGGTGGGTTCATTAATTACTATTAAGTTGGCCGAGGTTGGGTAACCTGATCAACCAGATAGAATATGGAGCGGTATGGAATGCCTGCCTGTGTTGACAGCCCGATTTCGCAGGTGCGGCTAGTACTGTATCCGTTTTTTGCATCAGCAGGCAATTGGTCTTTCAGGTGGCGCAGGGCCGATTGGTTAAGCGCTGGATGAGTAAACCCGCGGTCGCCAGCCCAACCGCAACAGCCAACCTGGTCGGGCACCACCACATCGCGGGCACACATCCGGGCCAGCTTTTCCAACTCCTTTTCAAGACCCATTTTTGTGGTACTGCAAGTGGCATGCACGGTGATTTTTTCATCCAGCGGCCTGAAATCCAGTCTCGGAACAAGGTATTTCAAGCTGAATGCTATAGGTTCTAATAGTTCAAGATGTTCCGAAAGGGTTTCTTTCATATGCAACAGGCAGGGGCTCATTTCGCAAAGAATGGGAAGCTTCCCGTTTTCTGATGCTTTAAATAGTGCCGTTTCCAGCTCCATGGCCTTGTGTTTTCCTTCGGCCTTAAAGCCCTTGCTCGAAAAAGCCATGCCGCAACATAGGTTGTTTAATCCTTCGGGGAGCACCACTTCATAGCCCGCCTTGGTAATTAGTGCAATGGTTTTCTGCACCAGGGCCTCCTTTTCATTATCGCCGGGCGAAAGCCCGAAAGTACGGTTGATACAGGTGGGGAAATAAACTATTTTGCCATTCGGGGCTGCGGATTTGGTTAATTTCACTGGAGGCGCCCCCTTTGGCATATTGGCATTCCAAACCGGGGTGCCGATTAAGCGATGGAAAAACCGGGTGAACCCAACCAATATTCCGCTGCCCAATACGTTTTGCTTTGCGTATCCCACATTGAGGAAAAACCTAAGAAATGCCGTGACTCCGGCCATATTTCGGCCAATGAACCGGGCCACCCTTCGGCTGAAAGCCCCGTTATTCTTAAATCGTAAATCTTTGACCAAGGTGCCTGTGTTGATGTCCACAGGGCAGTTAAGCGCGCAAAGCCCATCGGTGGCACAGGTGGCATCGCCCTGGTATTTAAAGGCTTTCGACAGATTTCGGTATTCACTTCCAAAATTGTTTTTGATTGCCAGTTCATGCAACCTGCGATAGATCACAATGCGCTGCCTGGGGGTCAGGGTTAGGTCTTTTGATGGACAGGCAGGCTCACAAAAACCGCATTCTATGCACTGGTTGATCAGTTCGTGCGAAGCTGGCATGGGCTTCAGGTTGACCAGATGGATTTGCGGGTCTTCGTTGATTAGCACCCCGGGATTAAGAATGCCTTTTGGATCGATGATCTGCTTAATGCTTTTCATCACCTGGTAAATGTCTTCGCCCCATTCTCTGGCAACAAAGGGTGCCATATTGCGGCCGGTGCCGTGCTCGGCCTTCAGGCTTCCATCGAACTTCAGGGTAAGTTTCGCCAGTTCTTCCATAAAGCGCTCATAGTGCTTTACTTCTTCCGGGTCTGAAAAGTCGGGAAAGATGACAAAGTGAATGTTGCCATCGAGCAAATGCCCCCAGATGACATAGCCCGGGTAGTCGAACTTTTCAACGAGTTTCTTCAGCGCCGAAAGCGCATCGGCCAGCACATCGGCCCTGAAGGCAATATCTTCTATGATACAGGCCGTTCCGGGCGCACGCCCCGAAGCGGCAGAGGTGAACAGGCCTTCGCGCACCCGCCAAAGCATGGCATAGGTTTCGGCATCTGTGGTAAACTCCATTGGATAAACAGTGGGAATCTCCTTTAAGCCTGTCTCAATATCTTCAATCTGTTTTTTCAAAGTTTCAAGGTCAGATGCCGAAGTATCGATCAGCAAAGCCACGTGCTCCGGATTAAGCTCTTTCAGTACCTTGGGCATACCGGGCTTATCAGCAACGGCTTGCAGGGCATTGTAATCCATGAGCTCGGCAGCGCTTACCTGGCAATTACGCAAAGGTATTATGGCCTGGCAGGCATAGCTGATATTTGGAAAAAACATTAGCGAAGTGGCCTTGAGTGGCAGGTTGGGAACGGTTTCGAAGGTCACCTCCGAAATAAAGCCCAAGGTTCCCTCTGAGCCTATCATCAAATGTTCCAGGATATTAATGGGGTCTTCAAAATCGATCAGCGAATTGACACCATAGCCACAGGTGTTTTTCAGCTGGTACTTGTGGCTGATCTTTTCGCGCATGGCCTGATTACCCTTCACAGCCTCTGATAATTGCTCCAGTGCGTTGAGCAGGGCTGCATGGGATTTGCAGAAAGCATCCCGGCTTTCTTGCTTGCGGGTGTCGAGCATGGTGCCATCGGCCATGACCAGTCGCATGCCACGAATAGTGTTATAACTGTTGTACTTAATGCCATAGCTTGATCCGCTGGCGTTGTTGGCTACAATACCGCTGATGCGTGCTGAGTTGATGGATGCAGGGCTTGGGCCAAGTTTTCGACCAAAACGGGCCAGCCTACGGTTGGCCAGTCCGCCAGTCAGGCCACATTCAAAGGTGGCAAGTAAGCCATCGTCCGAGATCCTACTTTTGGAATACAGGTCGCCGATCTCCAATAGCACCGAGTCGGTTATGGTCTGTCCGCTCAGACTGGTTCCGCCAGCTTTGAAGGTAATGGGAATGCCTGCCGAGTAGCAGGCTTTTATTACAAAAACGGCTTCCTGTTCTGATTCAACACGCACGGCAAGTTGTGGAATCAAGCGGTAGAAGCTGGCATCGGTTCCCTTGCTAAGCAAATCAACTTGCCGGGAATAAACCCGCGAAGCACCAAGCTCGCTTTTAAGCAAATTCGAAAGGTCTCTAATTTTCTTTTCCATGAAAATGGACTTTTAAAAGAAACACAAAGCACTTTTGTTAACCCAATAAAAGGCCGTAAAATTTTGTAGTTTTGCTTTACAGAAGCCCTTGAATGAACCAAAGTTAGCACATAAATCAAACGAACCATGAAGAAAGGCTATATTTCAATTTTGCTGTTATTTGGTTGCATTTTAACTTATGCCCAAGTGAAACCCGGCATTGATGTATTGCGCGAAAAAGGATTTGAATCCCTTCTTGGGAAACGCGTGGGACTTATCACCAATCCAACGGGTGTTGACCGTCATCTTCGCTCCACCATTGATATTCTGCATGAAGCCCCGGGCGTTGAGCTGGTTGCCTTATACGGCCCCGAGCACGGTGTACGCGGCGAATACCCCGCCGGGGAGCTGATCGACAACAAACTGGATCCTGAAACGGGGATTCCCATGTTCAGCCTGTACGGCCACACCCGCAAGCCCACTTCCGAAATGCTCAAAGGTGTGGACGTGCTGGTTTACGACATTCAGGATATTGGCTCACGCTCATACACCTACATTAGCACCCTTGGCCTGGCCATGGAAGCCGCCGCCGAGAACAACATTGAGTTTGTGTTGCTCGACCGCCCCAATCCGTTGGGTGGCCATAAGTTTGAAGGCCCGCTTGTGCAGCCCGGTTTCATTTCGTTCGTGAGCCAGTTCCCGATTCCTTATGTGCATGGCTTTACGGTGGGCGAACTGGCACATTTCCTGAACGAAGAAGGTTTGCTTGCCAATGGCGTGAAATGCAAGCTTACCGTAATAGAAATGCAGGGCTGGAACCGGCAGATGCTTTTCGAAGACACCGGCCTGCACTGGGTGCCCTCCTCGCCGCACATTCCCCATACCCACTCGGCTTACTTCTACCCAATCTCCGGTATCCTGGGCGAACTGTACGTGATCAACATCGGGGTGGGCTACACCCTACCGTTCCAGACCTTTGCCATTGACTGGATCACCAATGCCGGGGAGTTAAGCAGGCGGTTAAACCAGCTGAAAATTCCCGGGGTCATTTTCAGGCCCACTCACTACAGGGCATACTATACCGACATGAAAGACAAAATGTTGCACGGAGTGCAGGTGCACCTTACCGATGTGCACAAGGCACCGCTCTCGCTTATTCAGTTTTATGTGTTGCAGGAGCTAAAAAAGATGCACCCCGAAAAGAACGTGTTCGACCTTTGCAACCCCAGCCGCCACGACATGTTCGACAAGGTGTGCGGTACCGACAAGATCCGCAAAACCTTCGAAAAACGTTTCATGGTTGAAGACATTCTCCCGCTCTGGACAAAAGATGTTCCGGCCTTTATGAAAAAAGCGGAAAAGTATTTTCTGTATTAAGTCTTGCAAACCAAAACAGGCCGAATTTTATAAGTTTGGTTATATTGTTTTCCGGTATAAATTGACGGGATTCCTCACTTCGTCGGAATGACAGGCCTTTTAAGGGTATTTTAGGGGGGTGTGGCGGCTTCGCCGCTGCCACACCTCCCTACTTATACTGCTAACGATCTGTCATTCCGATCCCGCACTTGCGGGAGAGGAATCCCGAACCCATTATTTTAAGAGTTAAATTTTTTGTCGCACAATAGTGGTTTGGTTATAAATTTAGGCCAGCTAATTACTCCTGCCCTTCTTCTTTTTTCTTAATGCCGAAGCCCTTTTCAATCTTAAGGAAGTGGAGCACCAGGAAGCCCGGAAGGGTACAGATCATAACCCAGATAAAGAAATTCTGGTAGCCTATGATCTCTTGCAGCCAGCCAGAGAACATGCCCGGAATCATCATACCCAAGGCCATAAAGCCGGTGCAAATGGCAAAGTGGGCGGTTTTGTGCTTGCCTTCGGCAAAGTAGATCATAAACAGCATATAAGCGGTAAACCCGAATCCATAACCAAACTGTTCAATGGCCACTGATCCGGCGATGAGCCAGAACTCCGTGGGGGTGGCATACGACAGGTAAACGTACATGAGGTTGGGCAGGTTAATGGCAAAGGTCATGGGCAGTATCCAGAATTTCAGTCCTTTTTGGGAGGCCATCATACCACCCAAAATGCCGCCCAGGGTTAGGGCCAATATGCCAATGGTGCCATAAATAAGACCTACATCGCCGGTTGTAAGCCCCAAGCCGCCGATCTCGCGGGCATCCAAAAGGAAGGGAGAAGCCAATTTCACCAATTGCGCTTCACCTAGGCGAAAGAGCAGCAGAAAGGCCAATGCAGCCCCAATGTTTGGCTTGCGGAAAAATGAACCAAACGTCTGGAAAAATTCGGTAAAGGCATTTTGCCCATCCCCCTGCACTATGGCCTTATCTGTGGCGGGACGCGGCAGGATAAAGCGGTGATAAACAAAGAATAAAAGGAACAATCCTGCCAGCACAAAAAAGGTGATGGACCAGGCCAGGGGTATATTCCCGGAACGGCCTTCAAAAAAAGCTTCGGCCGGACGATCGAGCTTTCGGTCCACCTGAATGGCAATCCAGGCCGTTTGGCTCCAGTTGTTTTCATTGAATGCGAGCCGGTCGCCCTGTATCATGCGAATGCTGGCATCGCCACGGCGAAACCTTGAGTTCAAGATAATTTCCTTACCCGCTTCGGGCGGTGCAGAAAGGGTAATGCCAATAAGGCCAATGTTACCCTGCATGGCTTCAAGGTTCAGGTCGGGCCCGCTGTCACGCCGGAAGCGCGCGCGAAGATAATTGGCCAAAGGATCGGAAACATTGCGCGAGAAACGAGACGGTTTTTTGGCTTCAGCAGCTTGTTCAGGCAAAACAAAGCCGTTCTCCAGGTTCTGATCGGCAACCCATTTTCTTAAAGAATCGGCTGTCTCTTTCGTAATATTTTCGGTTGATAGTTTAAGCGTTTCGGCAGAAACAAAAAAAGTAAGCTCATCGGTTTCAACTTCGCTAACAGGTTGGGCAAATTCGGTGATCAGAGCGGCAGAAGGGCTGGCTTCAATGTTAAACTGCACGGGCTCCTGCCCTGTGAATACTTCAAAAAAGCCGGCCAGGATAATGAGCAGGCCCTGGCCCGTGATCATGGCAAAGCGGTAAAAGGTGCTTCGTATCCCCACGAAGTAGGCCTGTTCATGCTCCTTCAGGCCCAGCATGTAAAAGCCATCGGCGGCAATATCGTGGGTGGCCGAGCTGAAGGCCAGCAGCCAGAAAAAAGCCAGGGTATATTGAAAGAATCCCGGCAAGGGCGTGGTAAAGGCCACACCCGCCAGGCCTGCACCAACTATCAACTGCATGGCCACAATCCACCATCGTTTGGTCTTGAACAGGTCAACTATGGGGCTCCAGAGCGGCTTAATGACCCAGGGCAGATAAAGCCAGCTGGTGTAAAGCGCAATGTCGGTATTTGATATGCCAAGGCGCTTGTACATGATCACCGACACGGTCATTACCACCACGTAGGGTATTCCCTGCGCATAATACAGGGTGGGTATCCATGCCCAGGGCGAGCGTTTTGTTTCCTTTGCCATTGCGTTTTGGTTTGGTTGATTAATAAAGTTTGGTCAGTTCGGCCCCTTTAAAATAGTGGGCAAGGATGGCCTGGTAATCATAGCCTTTGTCGCCCATAACGGCGGCACCGATCTGGCACAGCCCAGCCCCATGACCCCAGCCTGCGCCTTTCAGGGTAAAGGATTGGGGAATGCCATCCTTTAAATCGTTCTTTTCGGCTACAAAAGCAGCACTGTAAAGGTGCGAGGCAGAAAAGGCCTTGCGGATTTCCAGTTCCTTGCCAATGATCATATTACCTTTGGTTCCTTTGATCCGCAGTTTTACCAGCCTGCCCGAAACGCCACGCTCAACGGGAATCAGATCAAGCACTTCACCCACATCAACATTTACGCGGGTGCGAAGCAAATCCTGCATGCGTTGCTGGCTCAGGGTAACTTCCCAGCGGTAAAAGTCGAAGGTTTCCTGGTCGTAGTCTTTCAGCACCTGCGACAGGATCACCTTATCCCGGGTGTTGCAGAATGCCGGTGGGTTGCCAAGTATCCACTGTTGCGATGCCGTTTCTTTTGTAAGGTCGGTGTCAAATCCGGCGGGCGGCTCTGCGTTATCAATCACCATATCGAGATAAGGGTGCTTAACAGGCTCCCATACATTTTCGAAGCGTTCGCTTATGCCGCCGCAGCACTTTGAGTAGCGGGCATCACAAACCTTTTCCTGGTATGTGAGCACCTGCCCGCGGGTCATCTCAATGGCTTCTTCCACCGCCTTGCGCGTAACGTTGGTAATGCCCTGGTAACGCTGGCAGTGATCGTCGGCACACACATCGAAATGGAGGTGATCTTCGCGGTCGTACCAGCGGATGCGCTCGCCGGGGCCATCGAGCGAAGAAACATATTTGCCTTTGGTCTTCAGCTGCTGGCCCTTTTCAATCTGTGCCAGCAGCCAGCTACGCGAAATGACCGCATGGGCCTTCAGCAAGTCGGGCGAAGAGGTGGGGCTCATTTCGGAGGAAATCACGCTGGTAAGATAATCTTCAAGGCTGATGACATTGATGGCGGTCAGGTGCCCGGGTTCATTTATGATCTCCAGGCTGCCCTTAAAACGCTGATCCTGCTTGCGTTCCCAGTGAAAGTTTATGCCAATGGTTACATCCATCAGGTCGAAGCTGGCGGTGTAATAATCTATGGGTTCGAAAAGCACCGGCCATTGGGCATCAACAACTTGGCCTTCAAAGAGCAGGTGTGGTTTGCCATCCATAATTTGCACACTGCCATGGCCTTCAAAAATTTCGCCGGAAGGCAAATGCCTGTATTTCCCGTTAAGGCAAAACGTCACTTCGGGGGCAAAGAGAATACCGACTTTTATTACTGGATCCATCGGTCAATAATTTTTAAAAGCATTTTTAAGTTGCTCCCATTTTTCTGATTCCAGGGTAACCTGACCGAGAATATCGCGGATCGTTTCCAGATCGAGCTTGTCAAAGTCTTCCTGGCGGGGGATGATCAGTACCCCGCCAAGGTCAACGGCGGCAGGGCTGAGCATGATCTTTTGGGGACCTTCAGCAAAGAATTGCCAGGGCCGGTGCACCTTTCGCGGAAACAGGAAAATACGCCAGTGATCATGGTTCCAGCTTGCCAGGATATTTATCATGGGCTCTTGATGTTCGGGCTCAAAGCGGCCAAGTACCGCAATGGCCTTTTCTAATTGTGTTTCAAGCCAATTCGTATCAGCTCCAGAAAATACCAGCACCTGGCGAAGGTATGAGTCAATTGAATGAATGGTGGAGCCATTATCTTCAAAAAGCAGGGTTTTCAAAGGTGTTTCAAAGTCCTGTTCAATGGGCATGAAACCTTTGTTGCCGGCCTGAAAGTGAAAATGGTCGGGTGCCGATGCACCGCAGCGAGGCCCGTTATAAAACACCACAAAATTGTCGAGTTCTTTTGCCAGGCGGAGCATGTCCTGAAAACGCCCTTTCAGCTGCTGCGGGCTGTGTTGCTTAATGGGGATGGTGAGGTGGCGCGTAAAGATCGGGAAGGGGTTTACCAGCACCAGGTAATCTTCCCCGAAAGGGATGGCCTTTTGCTGCCCGGGAAGGTGCGCCGGGCAAAGAAAGCAAGGCCGCTCGCTGATAGATTTCGAGTCAACCTTGGCCGAGGTGGAATAGATGCGTTCGGGATTGAACTGCACCCTAAGCTCGGCATGCGGGGAAAAAGGCAGCGATTTGGTCACCGCCTTTTGCAGCCCAAGATAGTTTGCCCGGGCCAGGTCCCAGTTTTGAAGCTGGTCTTCGAAAAGGGCTTCCACCCGGGTTTGCAGAGTAGTGCCACCTGTATCCTTAAAAAGCAAATGCATAGGTCAGGTTATTTGCGGTTCATGGCCATTCTTGCCCAGAGTTCAATGGTGCGGATTCGGTCCTTATAGGTGTTATGGGCGTTCATTTTGCCAATGTCGAGCGAGGCGTCGGTGTTGTCGTCCCAGCGGCGGCACAGGTAAAGCGGCTCATAAATGCGGCCGATCTGGTAGTGGCGCGAAATGGCCAGTCCCACGGCATAGTCTTCGCCGTAGCTCACGTTGGGCACCCTGATGTTGCGCAGCACCGGGGTGTAAAAAGCGCGGGGCGCTCCCAGCCCATTGATGCGCAAGGCGTTGTTGCGGCCATTGTCAGGTGTCCATTCGCGATGGTCGATCAGGCCGGGCGGAATCTCTTCGAGTTTGAAGTTGACCATTTGGTAACTGCCCACCACCATGGCGCAGTTCTGCTCGTAAAAGGCATGCACTATACGCTGCACCACGCTGTCGTCAATATACAGGTCGTCGCTGTCGAGCTGAATGGCAAATTTACCGCACTCCGGGTGAAAAACCCCTTCGTTCCAGCAACCGCCAATGCCAAGGTCGTTGCGCTGGGGTATCACGTGCACCAGGCGGCTGTCTTCCGCCGCCAGTTTTTTCAGCAGTTCAGTGGTTCCATCGGTCGAATGGTTATCGACCACGATCAGGTTGAACTTGAAATTGGCCTTTTGCATAAATACCGAGCGAACGGCATCTTCAACGGTTTTAATTCTGTTCCTTACGGGAATGATTACTGAGGCTTCCACCGGAAACTCGCCTTCATCAAATTGCACCGGTTTGAATTTTGGTTTCAGGTATCCGCCAATGGCTTTCAGATGGGCGGTGCAGGCTTTTTCCATTTCAATTTGCACGGCGCGGTTGCGCGGATCCACATAGTCGAACATCTTTTCGCCCGAGCGGCGGGTGTCGGCTTCCTGCTCGGTGTAAAGGTATTCTGGCACCCGGAAAAGAAAATTTTTTTGCGACACCCTGAGGCGAAGGTCATACAGGCCTGCAAACTCAAATTTTTCTTTCATTCCACTCGCGGCTTCCTTGAGGGCTTGGGTTTGGAACAAAAGCACCGAGCCAAAATTAAAGTCATCGCGCAGGCTGCCTTCCTGGTAGTCAATCACCGGAAGGGGAGATAGAGCACCTTCCTTCACCTGGTAATGATCGGAATAGACCATTCCCGCTTTTGTGTCGAAAGCCACCTGCATCAGACGCTCCAGGGCATAAGCACCAAGGCGCAACGGCAAGGTTTTGGTGTAGATGAGTGTATGAGTCGTGTGGCTAAGCCCTGCAATGGCTTTTATGCCCTGGGTCGATTGCAGCGAAGGCACTTCAACAAACGTAACCCCCTTTGGCAGTTCGGCCGAAGGTTCGTTGCCCAGCACCATCACGGTTTCTACCAGGGGTTGATTCATCAATTCATTCAGGGTCCTTTCAAGGTCGGCCACATTGCCGGCCGGCACAAAGCAGGTAATTTTCTTTTCCATTTCTTACTCTTTATGTTCAAAAAAATTCAGAATACTTTTCATTAATTCAAGCCTTTGCCGTGGGTCGGTAATGGCTTCAAAAGGAAACCCCAGCGACACCGCTTTGTGTTTATCCTGGAAAATGACTCCGGCGCTGATCTGATTCACCCCGTAACGAAAAAGGGTATATGCAGCAGGTGAGGCAGGCTCAATGCCATCAGGCGCTTCAACAACATAATAATCAGAATGATAGGCTGCATTGAATTGCAATTTTTGCGGAAAAGCGCCCGAATGTTCATCTGTTACAAAAATATCCGGATTATTGGAAGCATGGTTTGTGCGCCAGACATAGCCCAGTGTCTCTTTTGCAAAATGCATAGCCAGGCTGTCGTTATGCATGATCATGTCGGTTCCAATGTATGCCCCTGAAGCGAAAACGTGGCCACCACTTTCGGTGAAGTCTTTCAGCCAGCCGGTCAATTCCGGAGTAAAAACCCTGAATTCAGTTTCAGTGGATTCTTTCAGTTCGGGCACGCCCAATTGTTCGCCAAAAATAACATTCACAGCCCAATAATCAGCTGAAGTCACCCTGTTTTCTTCCAAGGCTTTTCGCGAAGCGGAGACGAATGAATAGCCGGCATCGCGAATAGCAGCGCCATGTATTGCTGTAAAATCGAATGAATTGCCTTTGAGAATCATTTCTTCCATATCGGCATGGCTGGCGCCCCAGCCGGGGCTATCGTCGTGCAGCCAGGACGATTTGCGATCGAAGTCGAACGGGTGGCCGGTATAGGATGCATTGAAATGAAAGGGCACGCCCTGATCCTCCCACCAAGCCAATCCTGCCATGCTTGGGCCATCAAAAATGGCCGGGCCGCTGATACGGGTAAAGGCGCTTACAACAAGTACGGTTTTTGGCTGGTCTTCAATAAGCGCAACCGACAATGTTTCTGAAGGAAAGCTTTCGCCGCCCTTGTTTACTGCGCTTACGCGGAAACCAAAGAGCGTATTCCATTCCGGCAGTTCAGTTTCAAAAAATGATTCGGGAGTATGGGTTCCGGTGTCAAAACCCAAACCTTCGTTTCTCTGGTAAACGATGTAGCTTTCGGGCAAGGCTGAAGGTTCAAGAGCGTCTTCGGTTGGCTGCCAGCTAATGCGTATCTTTTTCCCGCCAAGGCGTTCTATCATCATTCCCTGGGGGGGCAGTGGCTGTACTATTGCTTCGCGGCCTTCATTGGCGGCCAGAAAGCGAAGAATGCCCTTGTATATAGCGCGGCTCACGCCAAACTGAAATCGCGGGTCGAGGCCAAATCGCATATCGGCCAGA
>JAHYJD010000152.1 GCA_019429365.1 Bacteroidales bacterium
AAATGCGGTAGGGAACATAAGCCTCAAGGAATTGCGTGAAGCACTGGAAAATGGGAAGAAATGAGAAGTGAGAGAAGGAAGATGAGAGGGTGAGAAGATGAGAAGATGAGAAAATGAGAAAATTTGAAGGTGAGAAAATGAGAATTAGATAAAACGGTTATGTCATTTAGGCAATGACATATTGACAACTTTGAACTTGAAACCTTGAACTCCAAACCTTAAACTTTAATGAGCGAAGATTTTTTCCAGGGATATAAAGGCCAGGCCCTTGAGGTGCTGAAGAAATACAATGTGCGCGTATGGGGGCAGGCCACCATCGAAACCAGCCGTGGCAACTTTGTGGGCACGGTGCTGCCACGCTCTGAGAACGACGACCAGCATCATATTGTTTTGAAAATACCTACCGGTTATAATGTTGGCATTGATGTAAACAACATCCTGGCCATGAAAGAAACCGGCTATAAAAAAGCCAACTACAAAATCCCTGAAAAGGAATTTCCGTATACCGAAGGCCTTCCGAAGGTGAAACTGATTGGCACTGGCGGCACCATTGCCTCCCGCCTCGACTACCGCACCGGGGCTGTTATTCCGGCTTTTTCGCCGGGCGAATTGTATGGCGCTGTGCCTGAGCTGGCCGACATTTGCAACCTCACCACCGAGAAGGTGTTTGCCGTGTTCAGCGAGAACATGGGCCCCATGCAGTATAAAAAGCTGGCCGTGGCCATAGGTAAGGAGATTGAAAACGGCATCGACGGCATTGTGATCGGTCATGGTACCGACACTTTACACCATACCGCCGCGGCCCTCACCTACATGGTGCAAAACCCGCCTGTGCCCATCGTTTTGGTGGGCTCTCAGCGCTCCTCCGACCGTCCCTCGTCCGATGCCGCCCTCAATTTAATGCATGCCTGTTATACAGCCGGCCATGGCGACATTGCCGAAGTGATGGTATGTATGTTCGGACCCACCTCCGATGATTATGCACTGCTGCACCGGGGTACCCGCGTGCGCAAAATGCACTCTTCGTATCGCAGCACCTTCCGCACCCTGGGAGAAACCCCTCTGGCCACGGTAACCCGCAAAGGAGTGAAACCCATAAAAACCGAATACAACCACCGCCGAAAAGACCGCAAGGCAACCATTATGCCCTATTTCGAGGAAAAGGTGGCTATAATTTATTACTATCCCAATATGATGCCCGACATGATCGATTCGCTGATCGAAAATGGTTACAAAGGCATTATCATTGCCGGCACCGGACTTGGGCACGTGAACAAGCCCTTGTACCCGGCACTCGACCGGGCCAGGGAAGCAGGAGTCGCTGTATACATGACCGTGCAGACCCTTTGGGGCTATGTGCAAATGTTTGTGTATGAAACAGGGCGCGAAATGATGGCCTTGGGGGTAATTCCTGGCGAAAACCTGCTGCCCGAAGTAGCCTACATTAAGCTTGGCTGGGCGCTCGGACAAACCAGCGACCTGGAAGAGGTAAAGCGAATCATGCTTACCCCCATCAACGACGATATTACCCCCCGTGAACCCTATAATGGCTATTTAATCTATCAGGGCGGCGTGCCTGAAGTGGAAGAATTTATTCGGAAGTTCAGGAAATAATTTCTATTTGACCCTGGCCACCAGGATGCCAGTAACCCTGCGTAATGGGGCAAGGTATTCATCGAGGGTAACGGGCGAAATTTCCACCATATTGGTTCTGGTTGAGGCATGCAGCAAATGCAGACGGTCGTTCTGAAAAATGGCAAAGCCGGTATGCGAAACATCCAGCCCATCAATGTCGGTAGTAAAGGCAATGATGTCGCCATCCTTAATCTTGGTTTCAATATTTCTTATTTTTCCTTTCGGGATAAATTGCATTTCATAGCTCGAAACCTTTTTCTCCACTTTCTTCATTTTTTCAACAAAGGCGGGGTTTTCGAGCTGCCGGTAAGAGCCGGGGTTGTTTGTCATAAAAGATACCTTGCTTCTAAAAGGCTCCATGCCTATTTCATTGCTCAAAATATCCAGTATGCCTTTCTCGGCATTGTGGTTTAACCATTCGGTGAAATAATGCAGGCGCGAGGGATAGTCCTCAATAATTCCATCACGATAACGAATGCAGGCCAGTATTTGGGCAAAGTCTTCAAAAAAACCATCGCCCTGCTGAATGGCCAGCGCCATAGCCAGCATTTGTTCCACGAAAGTGGTGCAGTCCATGCCTGACACGTTAATGACCAGCTGCTCGGGTTCCTTTACCTCGAGGGTGTGGGCCACATAGGGCGTGCCCATAAATTTCTCCGAAAGGGCCACAATAAGCTCAGGTATTGAAGCTTGAGGTATTTCTGATGAAACTTCATGCATAACCTCTGTGGCAAGTATGCTATCGCTTTCGCTGAAAAAAACTTCCAGGTTTTTGGTGCCCGGACACCATTGCTGCCAGGCTTTTTCAGGTGGTGCTTCCTTTTCCTGAACAGGCTGGGCCGACTGGCACGAAAAAGAGAAGAACAGCAAAAAGGAAACTGTAGCGAGTAATCCGGGGGTGCTCATTTGCGCAAGTGTTTTGGTGCAGAATTGAATGGCAAACTTAGTGATTCCTGCTCAATTTTTTTCATTTAGGTTTGTATCAGAATATTTGCCTTAATGGCATTTAATCCTATATTTGCAAACCATCACCAAAAAATTGAACCATGAAAAAGTTAATGAAACTGTTTCTTGTTTTGTTGCTTAGCCTGAGTTTCGGTTTGACACAAGCGTAGACGCCCGACATTGCCTCGGTAAAGGGAGAAGATGTTTTTGCTCAAACCATTCGCGCAGTAGAGATGCTGGGTGGAATGCAGCGTTTTGTGGAGCCCGGACAGAAAGAGGGGATCCTGGTAAATTCGGCTTTTCGCGAGTAAGGCGCCTATGTCGACCTCGATGTGGTGATTGCCATCATTCTTACCAACAGCATGAAAAACCTGATGGGTTTGAACACCCGCGCCTCGAATGTGAAGTTTCACCTCGATGGCCCTGCGCGAAACGACCCAGGTTTTCTGGCTCAGTGCATTGCCGACCTGAACCTGTTGCGTAAGGCCGACCTGATTATTTCAGATGTAAGCCATGTGATCGTTACGGGCGGCCCTGGTGGCCCCGGCGAAACGGTCAGTCCGCTCAGGGTAGTGGCCGGCACCGACCCGGTGGCCATCGACACCTATTGTGCCCTGCAGATCGGTTTTTTGCCCGAAGATGTGCTCACCATTGAAAAGGGCTACCAACACAAACTGGGCGAAAAAGATCTTTCAAAACTCATAATCGTGGAGGAATAAGAATGAGGAGGAATTTTTCTTTTGCTGCAGCCTTGCAGTTGACCGTTTTTTTGTTTTCTGTTTCGGCCCTGCAGGGACAAACGGCTATCTCGGTATTGCCAGGTACAGGCTTTTTGCCTGGCTGGGAAGCCTCATACGATGCGGTGGCCTACGAGGGCGACGACCTCTTTTTCCTGATCAATGGCGGAGCCGACCTGTATATGGAATATGGCTTTGCAGATGTGGCTGCCGTGGAACTGAAGCATCCCGACAAGGGCTCGGTTTACGTGGAACTGTATCGTATGGACAGTGACAGTGCCGCCTTCGGCATTTTTAGTCTTCGTAAAGGTAACCTTTCGGTGGAAGTGAATCCTGCACCCTGGGTGGTATATGGAGAAGACTTTCTTCACGTATGGCAGGGGCCGTTTTATATGTCGGTGTCGGGCGGCAGGCTCGATAAAGCTGCGCGCCTGCAGGTCTTTCTTATCCTGATTGGACACCTTACGGAAAAAGTACCGGCCGAAAACAAACTTCCTGCCTTGTATGAAGAATACCGTCAGGCCGAAGCCAACAGTGTGGCCTACCTTATGGGCCCCCTGGCGCTTAGCAATATTTACAGCTTTGGGCACGAAAACCCTTTCCGCGTAAGCGAAGGGCTGGTACTTGAGAGGGATATCGACCGCGAAATTATCCTGGCTTATGCCGATGCCTCTGCCGCTTCGGATGTTTTCAAAGGGGTGCTGCATTTTTTTACTGACAACCCGCGCTTCCCGCAATTTGAAGGTGGTGTACGCAGTTTTGCGGCCGTCGACCGTCAGGGCAAGCTTATTGAGGCCAACCTTTCGGAAAATAAAATTCTGCTGGCCATTGAAAAACCCTGACAACTACCCGCTTTTTTCTTAGAAATATAAAAATATTTAAATAACCTATTCAGGTTAATTATTTTTTGTATTTTTGCGCCCGAAGTTTTGGGGCGGTTTCAGGGTGTTAAAATTCAGCACTTTGCAAAACAAAAGCAGCCTCCTGTTCAGTGAACAACTTCCCCTAAGGATGCAAAAAAATCAGATAGTTATTCTCACCAGCCGCAACAGGTTTTTCGGACAAACCCGAAAGCCATGGTCGAGCCTCGATGTGGGAAAAATTGCGGCTGTGCTTAGCGCTAACGGTTATCAGGTGCAGGTTTATGACTTCCACGAAGTGGTGAACCGCCCGGTGATGATAAAAGATAAGCTGGTCTTTTACGCTTTCTCGCAAAAGGAAAATTACC
>JAHYJD010000031.1 GCA_019429365.1 Bacteroidales bacterium
AAATATATCTTTGTTCAGATAAGAGCCTGTTAGGTAGTTTGATATTGGCATTTTAGCTGTCTTTCAAGCAGCCAGAATAAAATCCTTGCCTTCAACAAAACCCAGTGCGGAGAAATGCTCGCGTATGGCTTGCCCCACGCCGCGCCGGGCAATGAAGTTGATCAGGAACCAGGGTTGGGGTTGGGTGATTTCGGGTATGCGAATGAAGTTGACCTGGCGGTTGGGGCGTTTCTTCACGTCGGTGAATCCGAAAATTTCTACCCCAAGCTCTTGCAGCATGGCGGCTCTTTTGCGGCCAATGCGGCTGCTGCCACAAACCACAATCTTTTTCCCGGAAGGGACATTGCGTTTGATCCATTTTGCCAGGTATTCGCATTTTACCTGAAAGAAGGCTTCGCGCGAATAGTTCTCGTGGGTTCGTGTAAGCCGCTCCGAATGGTCGTTCCAGGTCAGCAGGGGCTCAGGAATCTTGTAGAAGCAAACATTCTGATCCATCCACCTGAGCCACAACTCATAATCTTCGGGCACGGGCAGGGTGCTGTAGGGGCCAAACTTCTCTGCAAGCTCCTTGCGGAACATTATGGTGGGATGGGCTATGGGCGACTCGATAAAGCGATACTGAAAATGTTCTTCTGGTGTTATTATGCTGTTTTGCCAGTTTACAAAAATCTCAAAGCCTTCGCTGCCCGGAATGGCTGTTTGAAAGGTGGTTTGTGAGCAAACCACATCAATCGATGGGTTGTTTTCTAAAAAATGGAATTGTTTGACTAACCTTTCGGGATGCGAAATGTCGTCGGCATCCATGCGGGCAATATATGGCGATTTACAATGCTGTAGTCCGGTGTTCAGGGCATGGGCAATACCTTGTCTTGGCTCGTGCAGCATCTTTATTCTGGGGTCTTTTTCAACCCATTTTTGCGCAATGTTCAGCCCTGTGCTGTTTCCATTATTGCTGATCAGTAGCAGCTGCCAGTGCGGAAAAGTTTGCTGGGTAATGCTTTCAATGGCCCGGTCAAGCTCAGTTCCTTCCTTGTAAAATGGAAGCAAAATAGTAACCAGGTTTTGTGTTTCAGGCATGCATTTCTGTTTGCCTGCAAAGGTAATCAAACCTTTGAGCCGTTTTTTTGTATTTTTGCACCATGAATAAATCGCCGGATAAAACGCAGCTTAAAGCGTTAATTGTTAAAAAGATTGTTCAGGTTGAGGATCTGATTAAAGAACTCGAAGACCTGACAAGACCCATTGCCCCTGATGTGGCCATAGGCCGTGTGTCGAGAATGGACGCCATAAACAACAAAAGCGTGAATGAAGCTGCCCTGCGTCAGGCCAGGGATAAACTGCAGGGGCTGCAGCATGCACTCGACAACATCGATAACCCCTCCTTTGGGGTCTGTTCCCGTTGCGGAACAGAAATTCCCTTGGGCCGAATACTAGTTATGCCCGAAAGCCCAAAATGTATCAGGTGTTCGTAGATTTTTCCGGCTATTTCCTTCTGGTATAAAAGTTTAATTTTCCAGCAGTATTTCTGATGGCTGCAAATCCAATGAAAATGAGTTTAAAAGAAGAAAAAGAATATCTTGGTGTTGTCAAGGAAAAACTAAAAAATACCCTTTTACTGATTAATGAACGGGTAAAAAGTCAAGCCCGTGAATTGCATGAAACGAAAAAGTACCTGTATGAAAACAAGGCAGGTATGGATCATGTGGAAAAGGTGTCGGTGCGACAGTCTGTTACCCAGGGTGCACTCCTCGGCGAAGGGGCGGTTAAGAAAAGGAAACAAATACAAAAACTTCTTGAATCACCCTATTTTGGGCGGATCGACTTTTCAGAAAAAGGCCATCATGACAGCATCGCATTGTACATAGGGGTTCATTCCTTTTTTGATGAATCAACGGGCGTAAACCTGATTCACGATTGGCGGGCTCCCATTTCGAGCATGTTTTATGACTTTGAGCTGGGTGAGGCATTTTACCTTGCCCCAGCCGGCAAGGTGGAGGGAAGCATTTCGCTGAAGCGGCAATACCGCATCAGGCGCGGGAAGCTGGAGTACATGCTCGAAAACGCTTCCAATGTGTATGATGAATTGCTGCAACAAGAACTTAGCAGGGCTTCTGATAATAAAATGAAGAATATTGTGGCCACCATTCAGCGTGACCAGAACCCGATTGTGCGAAATGAAACTTCGCGCGTACTGATCATACAAGGCGTGGCCGGTTCGGGAAAAACCTCTATTGCCCTTCACCGGATTGCCTTCCTTTTATACCGATTCAAGGATACCATTTCGGCCGACAATATCCTGATCATTTCGCCCAACAAGGTTTTTGCCGATTACATTGCCAACGTGCTTCCTGAACTGGGCGAAGAGAAAATTCCGGAAATGGGCATGGAAGAACTGGCTGCCAAGGTGCTGGAAAATAAATACCAGTTCCAAACCTTTTTTGAACAAGTTGCCTTATTGCTTGAAAAAAATGACAAGGGGCTAAGGGAGCGTATTCAGTTTAAATCATCAGGCGATTTTTTATCAAAGCTTGAGCAATACCTGGTGCACATCAACAACGAATACTTTGTGCCTGCAGATATTGTGGTGAGCAGAAGCCCGGTTCCCGCCTGGTTTATTAAGGAGAAATTTGAATCCTTTCACCGATTGCCCATAATGAAAAGGTTTGCTTATATAGCGCAAGCCATTGAAGAGAATATTCGGTATTATTACAAAAAGGAGGTATCGCTGGCTGAAAGAAAAGAAATTCTTTCGGAAGTCACAAAAATGTTCAGGATCACCAACCTTCGTTTGCTTTATAAGGATTTTTACGGCTGGTTGGGCAGGCCCGAGTTGCTTAAAATGACCGTCCGGTCAAAGTACGAATATGCTGATGTTTTTCCGTTGGTTTATTTAAAACTGAGATTAGAAGGCTATCAGGCCTTCGAAAACGTAAAACATCTGCTGGTTGATGAAATGCAGGATTATTCACCTGTGCATTACGCGGTGCTTGCCAGGTTATTCCCTTGCAACAAAACCATACTGGGCGATGCCAATCAGAAAGTAAGCCTCCTGGGTTCTTCGACAGCAGAGGCCATAAAGGGAGTTTTTCAGGAAGCTGATGTGGTGAAATTGCGCCGAAGCTATCGCTCTACTTTCGAAATCACCAGGTTTGCACAGCAAATCCTTCCTGACAGCGACCTGATTGCCATGGAGCGGCATGGGGAGATGCCTGCTTTGAAAGGGCATCCGGACGAAATGGAAGAAGTCCGGTCTGTCAGTGAGCACATCAAAGAATTCCAAAAGTCCGGTTATCATTCAATGGGCCTGATCTGCAAAACACCACAACAGGCCGACTGGCTTTACGAACAACTTAATGGTGCTGCCGGCTCAATAGCCAGAATTACCGATCAAAGTGCTGCCTATTCCACTGGAATCGTTATCACCACCGTTCATCTTTCAAAGGGGCTGGAATTCGATAAGGTAATCGTTCCCTTTGTTACTTCCCAAAACTACAAAACAGAACTGGATAAACACTTGCTTTATATTGCCTGCACGCGGGCAATGCACCTGCTCGAACTCAGCTATTCGAAGTCGCCCAGCAAGTTTATTGAAAAATAATCTTATTGCTGAATTGCGGTTTTGTTCTGTTTATCAAAAAATATTTTTACTTCATTTATGATATATAAATGAAAAGTTTGTATTTTGCCCCATGTACATTTTGTTTACGGAAGCCGCCAATGCTGCTTAATTTAATGTTTGGCCGTTTTTAAATAAAGTTTTTCAAATGACCCCTGTTCAGAAATATTTAAAAAGCGTTGCAACAAGGTTTAAGCAAGGTATTTCATCAGAGCATTCTTACCGATCAGATCTTGAGGTATTACTTCGTGAACTTGTGAAAGGGATTTCGGTTACCAACGAACCTTCAAAAGTTACGGATTGCGGAAACCCCGATTATATTATTACCAGGAACAATATTCCTGTAGGTTACATAGAGGCCAAAGATATTGGCAAGGACCTCAATGGCAAACAATATAAAGAGCAACTTACACGGTACAAAAACGCCCTTGATAATCTGATCGTTACAGATTATATCTGGTTTCAGTTTTTTAATCATGGCAAGCTCGTAAGCGAGGTGAGAATTGGGCAAAAGCTTGATGAACGAACCATTAAACTTTTGCCTGAGCATTTTGAAGAATTTGAAAACCTCATTCAGAACTTCGGTCAGTTTAGCGGTCAGACGATCCGGTCTTCCCGTAAATTGGCCGAAATGATGGCGGCAAAAGCCAGGTTACTTCAGCACATACTCGAACAGGCCATTACCTCTGATGAGGAAAACCAGGAGAACACCTCATTAAAAGGGCAGTACGAAGCTTTTAAGTCAGTGCTGATTCACGACCTTTCGCCCAAAGACTTTGCCGATATTTATGCACAGACCCTTGCATATGGCATGTTTGCCGCCAGGCTGCACGACCCAACCCTCGACACTTTTACCCGCCAGGAAGCAGCAGAACTGATACCAAAGTCGAACCCATTTTTGAGAAGGTTGTTTCAGTATGTAGCAGGCTACGACATAGATGAGCGTATCAGATCTACGGTTGACAACCTGGCAGAAGTGTTCCGTTCAACCAATGTGGAAGAGCTTTTAAAAAGCTTTCAAAAAGACGGGCAGGGTGAAGATCCCATTATTCATTTCTATGAAGACTTTCTGGCTCAATACGACCCAAAACTGCGAAAATCGAGGGGCGTATGGTACACCCCCGAGCCAGTGGTAAACTTTATTGTAAGAGCCGTTGACGATATTCTGAAAAGTGAGTTTGATCTGCCCTTGGGCTTGGCTGACACTTCAACAACCAGAATACAAGTTAATGTTCAGGGCAAAAAAGTTGAAAAGGAAGTGCATAAAGTGCAAATACTTGATCCTGCTACTGGCACCGGCACCTTCCTGGCCGAAGTAGTGAAACTTGTGCACAAAAAGTTTGAAGGCCAGCAAGGCATCTGGAGTAATTATGTGGAGAACCACCTTATACCACGCTTAAACGGGTTTGAACTGCTGATGGCCAGTTATGCCATGGCCCACCTGAAACTTGACCTGCTGCTGACTGAAACGGGTTTTAAACCTACCAAAGACCAGCGCTTGCGGGTTTTTCTAACCAACAGCCTTGAAGAATACCACCCTGATACAGGTACCTTGTTTGCAAATTGGGTTAGCTCAGAGGCTAATGAGGCCAACTTTATCAAAAGGGATACACCGGTGATGGTGATTATTGGGAACCCACCTTATAGTGGTGAAAGTAAAAATAAAGGCGAATGGATAATGAGCCTAATGGAAGATTATAAAAAAGAACCAGGAGGGAAAGAAAAACTAAAAGAGCAAAATTCAAAATTTATTAATGACGATTATGTAAAGTTTTTGCGTTTCGGCCAGCATTTCGTAGAAAAAAACGGAAGTGGAATTTTAGCTTTCATTAATCCTCACGGTTTTTTAGACAATCCAACATATAGGGGAATGCGTTGGCACTTATTGAATACATATGATAAAATTTATACATTGGATCTACATGGAAACGCCAAGAAAAAAGAAACGGCGCCTGACGGTTCAGCAGATATAAATGTTTTTGATATAGAACAAGGAGTTTCAATAAATTTTTTTATTAAAACAGGAAAAAAGAAACCAGATGAACTTGGGCAAGTATTCCACTATGACTTATACGGGAAACGTGACTTAAAATATGATTTCCTTTCTCACAACAATTTAAAGTCTATAGAGTACCAAAGTTTTACTCCCTTTAGAAACAGCTTTCTATTTAAAAGCATTGATGAATCAATGCTCAAAAAATATAATGAAGGTATTAACCCTATAAGCCTTTTCACAGTCAATGTAATGGGTTTTCAAACTCATAGAGATAGCTTTGCTATTGATTTTGAAATGAAAAACATAAAATCAAGAGCATTAGATCTTATTGATAAAAAAATTACGAACGAAGAACTTAATAAAAAATACTCTATCAGTGATAATCGAGATTGGAAACTTGAAAAAGCAAGAAATGAAATTCAATCTGATAAAAATTGGGAAAGTAAGGCAGTAAAGTGTGGATATAGACCTTTTGATGAAAGACCTTGCTATTTCAGTTATGTAATGATGGATTATCCAAGAAAGGAATTAATTCAAAATGTTTTAAATAAGGAAAATATTTTATTAGGTATTGGAAGACAAGGTTCGGCGGTTGGTGATATAGATTGGTGTTTAACAACTGTATCAAAGCACCCCGTAGATGCCAATATTTTTAGACGTGGCGGTGTAAATCTTTTTCCTCTATATTTATATCCCGATAATTCAGGACAGCAAACAATTGAACATACAACGAAAAAAATACCAAATCTTAATCTCGAAATTGTCAACCTAATTGAAAGCAAGATCGGCTTAACCTTTACTAGTGAAAAGAAAAGAGAGGAAAAATCTTTTGCTCCAATTGACATTTTGGATTATATCTATGCAGTTTTGCATTCACCTTCTTACCGCACAAAATACAAGGATTTTTTAAAAACAGATTTTCCAAAAATTCCTTACCCAAAAGACCCTGAAACATTCTGGCAATTGGTAGCTCTCGGTGAACAACTGCGGGAAATTCATTTGCTGGAAAGCCCGATGGTAAATAACTTCATAACGCAATACCCGGTGGATGGAAGCAACGAGGTGGAGAAAATCACTTACCAGGATGGGAAGGTGTTTATCAACGCCACACAGCATTTTGACCATGTGCCTGAAGTAGCCTGGAGTTTTTACATAGGTGGTTACCAGCCAGCCCAAAAATGGCTAAAAGACCGCAAGGGCAGGCAGCTCGACTTTAACGACATTCTGCACTACCAGCGGATCATTGTCGCCCTTACTGAAACAGACAGGCTGATGAAGGAGATTGATAAAGTGGAGATTGAATAGGACTGAGGTTAAGTTATTTTAGAAAAAAATTTATTTACTTATAAGTAAAAAATAATAACTTTGCAAACCTGGCAAATTGATGAAGTGCAGACTCGTTAAAATAAACAGATTGAGCGGATATAAGGCTTCTTTGTATTCGGTAGTCATTAACGAAGAAAAAGAGACGCTGCTTGAAAAGTTTATTCGGGAAAACAAAAATTCATTTTTAAGTGAAACAAAAGACATTCTAAAGCGTTTAAGAACTATAGGGCATAAGACCGGAGCAAGAAAACAGTTTTTTAAGGAGTTTGAAGGAAAACCCGGTGATGGTATTTGTGCCCTTTACGACGATCCTGATAGCAAGTTGCGCTTATATTGCATTATTTTCGGTGCGCAGATTTTGGTAGTGGGAGGAGGTGGCCCCAAACCAAAAAATATTAAAGCCTTGCAGGAAAATCAGAAACTGAAAGATGAAAACTATTTTCTCAGATGGCTTTCAGAACAAATCACAGAACGTATTAAAGACAAGGAAATAACCTTTGAAAACGATTACCTGGATTTCTCCGGTAATTTAGAGTTTCACGAAAAGGAAGATTAAGACGATGAAGAATTATAGAAGCAATGTGATTGATGAACTTTTGGAAACAATCACCCCTGAAGAACAGGCAAAGACAGACGCTAAAATGCTATTGGCAGCAAAAATTGCCGATGCAATGAGAAACAAACAGTGGAAGAATAAGGACCTGTTAAAGGCCCTGGGAAAAAACAACCCTTCCATCATTACAAAGTGGTTGTCCGGAACCCACAATTTTACGGTAGATACGTTGGTGGAGCTGGAAAACGTCCTTGGAATAAAGCTTATTAATCTCAATGACCAGAAAGAAGAAACAGTATCGAGATATCATATTTTAGTTAAAGGCCTGGCTTCAGGCAGCAGGCAGTATCATTCCTTGAATGATTTGATGGTTGCTGAACCGGTAAGCAATTTGTTTTTGAGTTACCCCACAGTAAAGGCATGATTAAAAAGCGCATGGAAAAGCAGGTAAAGACTATGGAAACAAAAATTAATTTTCAGCTAAAGAATATCGAGCTGATTGAAACTTGCATCAATTCCCCTCAAAAACAACTGGATGGAAATTCAGTATTTCAGTTTGATATCAATCTTGAACATCGGGTGAGTGTTGACGGGAATAATGTTTTTGTGATTTGTTCAATATCAGTATTGAATGACACAAAAGGCCAGGTCTTTGGTAATATTAAAGCAAGTTGTATTTTCGAAGTAAAAGAGCTTTCGCAGTTTTTGGATAAGAAAACGAAAAAACACAAACTTCCTGGATCCTTTATTTTAACGCTAAATTCTATCTCCATCTCTACCCTAAGGGGGTTAATGTTCTCCTTTTTCCGGGGCACCTATTTACATAATGCCGTTTTACCCATTATAGATCCAAAGGATTTTCAAAAGAATTTATAACTAATAAAACTTTGATAACTAAATGGTTATCAATCTGCTGGAAACTCTGTTCAATCTAACCCCACCAATTGGCTATCCGAAATATTCTTCAGGTTCTTTTTGTCACCCATGCCTGTGGCATTCAAAAAGGAAATAAAAACCAGCATATTTTCTTCTTCCTTTGCGGGTGGCAAGATTAGTGTGGCCGTTCCTTCAGCCCTGGTGGCGGCGTGCAAGTCGTAGTTTGAATCGATGGTGGCTGGGTTAAAGGCCAGCAGCATCACCCGGTCATTAGGGGCAAATGGCCTCCGGGGTTCGGGCTCTCCCCAGCTTACAGTGGCAACCTTTCCCTCAATATTTAAAGTCAAATCCAAGGCCCCGGCTCTTTCGCCCTTACTTACACACAGCCATGTCAATTCCTCCCGGTTTTCCGCCAGCCGATAGCGTTTCAGGTTTTCCGACAGGGCCGTATGAAAGGCACTCCGGCCTTCGGCCATGTCCTTAAAACCCAACCGCACAAAGGGCTTTACCTTTTGCATGATCTTCATTACACGGGCAAAATCGTTTTGCGATTCCTTCAGCGCCCCTTTGGCAGGTTTGCGCTTTACCGATGGCAAGCTCCTGCCTACCGTCTTTCCATACATTTCGTAAAAAACCACTTTGCCAATGCGCCCTTTGAACGGGCCCAAAAATCCTTCTTTGGTGTAAGCCATAACGTTTGATTTAATAGTTACAAAATCCTACTCAAATATAAGCAAATTTTAATTTAAGACGTAGTTAAATCGTAGTTCAATCGTAGTTTAGTCGTATGGCTACGTTTAAACCTTGTGTAAACCACGAATAAAATTAGTGTTAGATAAATACTTGAAGCGTTCCAAAACAGGTTCAAATGGAATCTGTTGGAAGAACCAGGAACCTTTTTTAAGAAAGGGGCCCGCTAAAATTCCGAAGTAAAATAGAAATTGATTTCAGGATATGCTTCTCTGGCAATTTTTAGCTGCCATTCACTTTCAGCAAGGAACACGGGTCGGTTTTCCTTGTCGAAAGCAATGTTGTGGCCCCTGGTGGAAGTGAATTTCTTTAGCATTTCGCCATTTTTTGAGGTAAACCAGCAAGCTTTGAAAAGGTTCATGTGGTGGAAGGAGCAAGTGGCCCCGTATTCATGAAGTAGCCTGAACTGGATGACCTCAAACTGCAATTCACCCACCGTGCCGATAATTTTTGTGTTTCCTGGCTGCTTGATAAACAGCTGGGCAACTCCTTCGTCGGTAAGCTGCCTGATGCCTTTTTCCAGTTGCTTGGTTTTCATGGGGTCGCGGTTTACCACTTCCTTGAAAATTTCGGGCGAGAAGCTGGGTATTCCCTGGAATGAAAGGAGCTCGCCTTCGGTAAGGGTGTCGCCAATTTTGAAATTTCCGGTGTCGTAAAGTCCGACCACATCGCCGGGGAAAGCCTCGTCGATGATGCTTTTGTCGCGGGCCATAAAGCTGGTGGGACTTGGAAACCGCAATTTTTTTCCGAGCCGGGTATGATAGTAAAACTTGTTTCGTTCGAAGGTGCCCGATACGATCCGGCAAAAGGCGATCCTGTTGCGGTGGTTCGGATCGAGGTTGGCATGGATCTTAAAAATGAATCCTGAGAATTCTTTTTCCGCCGGTAGGACTTCACGTTGGTCGGTTTGGCGGGGCAGCGGGGCAGGGGCTATGCGGACAAAAGTGTCGAGCAGTTCCTTTACTCCGAAATTATTTATGGCGCTTCCGAAAAATACGGGGGCAAGGTAGGCTTCCTTGTACAAATCCTCATTAAACGGTTCATAAAGATCTTCAATATATTCCACTTCTTCTATCAGTTTTTCTGCCGCTTCCTTACCGATGCGTTCCTGCAAGCTTTTATCGGTGAGGTTGTAAACTGTCATGACCTCATCATTAATTTTTGTTTTGCTCGCCGAAAAGAACTTAATTTGTTTGTTGAGCAGGTCATAAACGCCCTGAAATTTTTGCCCTATTCCAATGGGCCAGGTAAGCGGACGGGTGTGTATATTCAGCTCTTTTTCAATCTCTTCGAGAAGATAGAACGGGTCTTGCCCTTCGCGGTCCAGCTTGTTTATGAAAATGATAACCGGGGTATGCCGCAGCCTGCAAACTTCCATGAGCTTGCGGGTTTGTTCTTCCACCCCTTTTACACAGTCAATAACCATGATCACGCTGTCAACGGCAGTAAGGGTTCTGTAAGTGTCTTCTGCAAAGTCCTTGTGGCCGGGGGTGTCGAGAATGTTGATCTTATGCTCGTTGTATTCAAAACCCATCACAGAGGTCGCAACAGAAATGCCACGCTGCTTTTCAATTTCCATGAAATCGGAGGTGGCCGTTTTGGTGATCTTGTTGCTCTTTACCGCACCAGCCGTTTGTATGGCGCCCCCGAAAAGCAAAAGCTTTTCAGTAAGCGTGGTTTTTCCGGCATCTGGGTGACTAATAATGCCAAAAGTTCTTCTTCTTGCTATTTCTTTTCTCAATGCTAATATCGATAACAGCCTGCTCCGTTTATTCGGCAGACCAATTTAAAAACCAAATCAGTAATAAAAACGAGGTAAACAACCGGAAAGAGACAGAATGCTTTCCGGATGGAAGTTCATGGTGGGGAAATTCGGAAAAATTTACCTGGATAATTCATAATAAGGCGCAAAGGTAGGCGTTTTTTTGAAACGGCTGTTGGCTAACAAAACTTGTTTTTGGAGGGTCAAATATTAAAAATATTTTCTATGCTGGTTTTAAGTTAATTTATAAAGATTCTAAATAGGGCCTTAATCTGTTTCAAAACAACATCCTAATTCATTATTTAGACTGATTCTAAATTAAATAGGCTTATCTGTTTGGAATTCAATTTAATAGTCTTAAAATTTAGTTTTAATTTTGTTTGGCAAACGTCAATGTATATAAATGTTTGCATATGTTATTAGTTTGCTGCTAATCATTTTAATATGAAGACATCACGCAGGCAATTTATTAAAACTTCATCCCTGTATGCCGGAGGGCTTGCCATGGCGGGCTCAGGGCTTAAGGCCGCATCGGGTTTGCTGAAAAATCTGGGCGGGAACGTTGAAGGCCTTTCGCGCACCCCAACTTATTGCGAAATCTGTTTCTGGCAGTGTGCGGGTTGGGTTTACAAGGATGATGACGGCCGAATTCAGAAGATCATTGGCAACGATGATGACCCGCATTGCAACGGACGGCTTTGTCCGCGAGGCACTGGTGGTGTGGGTATGTACCATGATGAGGATCGCCTGAAGACTCCTCTGATTAGACGAACGGTCGATGGCAAGCAGGTTTTTGAGGAAGCCACTTGGGAGGAAGCCCTTGATTTCATTGCAGAAAAAATGAAGTCTGTTGCTGCAGAGTTTGGTCCTGAATGCGTAGTGCTGTTTAGCCATGGTTCTGGCGGTGCCCACTTGGGTCATATGCTTAAGGCTTTTGGCTCGCAATCTATCTCTGCCCCATCATTTGCCCAGTGCCGCGGCCCGCGCGAGGTGGCCTTCCTGACCACTTATGGTGATATCGTTTATTCCCCTGAAAGAACGGATATTCGCGATTCGCGCTGCCTGGTGTTTATTGGTTATCACCTGGGCGAAAACATGCACAACGGGCAGGTTCAGGAAATGTCGGACGCCATCGACAAGGGCGCTACCATTATTACGGTTGATCCAAGGTACTCGGTGGCAGCCAGCAAGTCGAAGTACTGGCTACCCATAAAACCTGCCACAGACCTGGCACTCCTATTGTCATGGATTCATGTTTTGATTGAGAATGGATGGTACGATAAGGAATACGTGGAGAAGTACACCTTTGGTTTTGAACAGCTTCGCGAGCACGTAAAGCAATATACTCCAGAGTGGGCTTATGGCATCACTACTATCGATCCGAACGTGATCAGGCGCACTGCCAAGGAAATGTATGATGCTTCGCCGGCGGTTATTGTGCACCCCGGTCGGCATACCACCTGGTATGGTGATGACACCCAGCGCCTGAGGGCGGTGGCCATCCTGAATGCCATTCTGGGCTCATGGGGACGACGTGGCGGCTTTTATTTCCCCGAAAGGGTTCAGTTTCCTGAATATCCCACTCCGGCCTATCCGGTACCCAATCGGTTACCTACTGAAGCCTATGCCGGAAAATATAACCTGGCCAATGAAGTAGTAAGCAATGGCATTTGCGACGCAACCATACCCTCGGTAGATTCGGATTGTAACTTCAAGGTTTGGCTGGTAAATGGCACAAACCTGATGCTTGCGCTTCCTGATCAGAAAAAAACGCTTCAAGCCATCCAGGCCCTTGAACTGGTTGTGGTGATCGATACCATGCCGGTAGAAATTACAGGGTATGCCGATGTGGTGCTTCCCGAATGTACTTTCCTCGAACGCTATGATATGGTGAGGGTTTCGCGACACCGCGAACCAACCCTTGCACTGCGCATGCCTGCGACCGAACCAAAATACCATTCAAAGCCCGGCGACTGGATTGCCAGGGAACTTGGAATTCGACTTGGCCTCGCGGCTTATTTCCCATGGAAGGACATGGAAGAGCATCTTGACTGGCAGCTGAAGCAAGTGGGTTCTTCCCTGGAGGAAATGAAAAGAATTGGGGTGAAGAAATTCCCCAGGCAATACGATGACCTTTACCTGCACGAAGGCGAGGACTTTTTCTTCAATACCAATACCGGAAAGATTGAATTGTACTCAACCGATATGGAAGAAGAAGGTTTTCCGCCATTGCCGGTTTACACCGAACATGAGCAGCCGCCGGAAGGTTTTTATCGCCTGAATTACGGAAGGGCACCCATGCATACTTTCGGGCGAACGGCCAACAACCCCAACCTTACCGATTTGATGGATGAGAATACCCTTTGGGTGAATCCCAAAGTGGCCAATCTTTGGGGGCTGGAAAACGACCAGTACATCAAGCTCAGAAACCAGGATGGCATTGTGTCCACATTTTCCATTAAGGTTAGAATAACCGAACGCATTCGCTGGGACAGTGTATACATGGTGCATGGCTTTGGGCATGACAATAAAAAACTTTCCCGGGCTCACGGAAGGGGCATTAACGATACCGAGCTAATTACGAATGTTAAAATTGACCCTGTGATGGGAGGTACCGGAATGCGAAGCAATTTTGTTACGTTTGTTTTTGAGAACGATAATGCAGGAGAGGAGGTTGAAGCATGAGGTATGCAATGGCTGTAGATACCAAAAAATGTGTGGGTTGCAGCGACTGTGTGGTTGCCTGCCAGACCGAAAATAATGTGCCCATAGGTTATTGCCGCGACTGGATCGTGGAGGTGACCGATGGCACTTACCCGCAACTGGAAATTGAAATCCGTTCGGAGCGTTGCAACCATTGTGAAAATGCACCATGCGTTCGTTGCTGTCCGACAGGTGCCAGTCATTACAGCGATGGAGGTACTGTGCTTGTTAAAAAGTACCATTGCATTGGTTGTGGCGCCTGCATTGCTTCCTGTCCTTACGATGCCCGTTTCCCGCATCCCGAAGGCTACGTGGATAAGTGTACCTTTTGCCTCGACAACAGGGTGAAGAAAGGTATGGACCCGGCCTGCGTGAGTGTTTGCCCAACCAAGTGCCTGTATTTTGGCGACCTGGACGATCCGCGCAGTCCCGTTTCCCAGATCCTGAAAAAGAGAAAATACAAAACCCTGATTCCTGAAGCAGGCACAAAACCACATTTGTATTTTCTGATTTAATATATGTCAGATAGATTCTTTAACGACGAAATTTCTAAATTGAAATGAGAGAGGAAATCATAACCAGCGGGCGCATGAACCCCATGATTGATCCGCAACTGCATATCTGGCACTGGCATATCCCCCTGTATCTGTTTCTTGGCGGGCTGGCCGCCGGTATTCTTTTCTTCGCCGCTCTGTACACCATTCTTGGCAAAGAAAAAGAAAACCCAACAGCGGTAAAAATTGCCCCTTTTATTACACCTATTTTGTTGGTGGTGGGTCTTTTTGCTCTTTTTCTTGACCTGAACCACCAGGCCTATTTTTGGCGGCTTTACACCACCATCAGGCTCGAATCGCCCATGTCGTGGGGCGCATGGACACTCATGGTGGTTACGCCTATTTCATTCATTTGGTGTGCCCTGAACATTAAAGAGATCTTTCCACGCTGGGACTGGAAGTTCAAATTTTTGTACGATCTGGATGCTTTTTTCCGCAAACACCTGATCACCATGTCGTGGATTCTGCTCATCTTTTCCCTTATTCTGGGCATGTACACCGGCATCCTGTTTTCGGCTTTCAACGCCCGTCCGCTGTGGAACACTTCTATCCTGGGGCCTTTGTTCCTTACTTCAGGCTTGTCTACCGGCGCGGCTGCCATTATTCTGATGAGTAAGTCGCATGAGGAGCGGTTGAGGTTTGCCCGCATTGATATTATGCTGATTGGTATTGAAATGTTCCTGATCGTGCATATGTTTATGGGTTTTCTGGCAAGCACACAGGTGCATATCGAGGCGGCCGAGCTTTTTCTTGGCGGTCCATACACCACGCCATTCTGGCTTTTTGTGTTTACTTTGGGTTTGGCAGTTCCTGCCATCCTTGAAGTGCTGGAATTACGAAAATTCAAGGTTCCATTTATGATTGCACCCATTCTGGTGTTGATGGGCGGGCTGTTGTTCCGTTTTATTATTGCCTATGCCGGACAGGCCAGCCGCTGGCTTTATTAACAAAAAATCAACTTTAATCCTAATTTGCCATGAGCGAAATTAAAAAGACAAAGTATATGAATCCTTACCTGGCCGGGGTTTTGCTGGGCCTGGTTGTGCTGTCTGCCAACCTGATCTCGGGCCGTGGCCTGGGTGCAAGTGGAGCAGTAAAGAGTGCCATTGTGGCTACGGTCGATGTAGTGGCTCCTGCCCACACCGAGTCGTCAGAGTATTATGAGATGGCTCTTGGAACCCACGGCAACCCATTGAATAACTGGCTGGTTTACCAGGTGCTGGGGGTTTTGGTGGGTGCATTTCTAAGTGGAGTGCTCGCGCGCAGACTTAAATGGAAAGTTGAACATAGTCCAAAGATCACCTCAAAGACCCGCCTGATGTTTGCCCTGGCCGGAGGGGTGTTGTTTGGCTTTGGCTCTCAGCTTGGAAGGGGCTGCACCTCTGGCGCTGCCCTCAGCGGAATGGCCGTTTTCTCATTGGGGGGCTTCATTACCATGGCCGCCATTTTCGGCACCGCTTTCGCCCTGGCCTACTTTTTTCGTAAACTCTGGATTTAATAAGAACCTTTCAAACATTTTATCATATGGCTCCTTTTGTTGTATACGACATAATATCAGAAAACACCAACTTATTGATGGCGTTTTTCATTGGGATAGGCTTCGGTTTTATCCTTGAGCAGGCCGGGTTTTCTTCCAGCCGCAAGCTGGCCGGCGTTTTTTACGGTTATGATGCGGTAGTTTTGAAGGTATTTTTCACTGCCGCCATCGTGGGCATGCTTGGACTGCTGTTTTTCAGTCTTTTTGGCTGGGTCGATATGAGCGTGATTTATGTGAATGAAACCTACCTCTATTCAGCCATTGTGGGAGGGGTAATTATGGGTGCAGGTTTTATTATGGGCGGCTACTGCCCCGGAACCAGCTTTTGTGCGGCAACCATCGGAAAGATTGATGCCATTGTTTTTATTGGAGGTATGTTTCTGGGCGTCTTTATTTTTGGCGAAGGATATCCGCTCTGGAAGAACCTTTATATGGCCGAATTCATGGGCTTCCCAAAAATCAGCGAGTTTTTTGGGATTAATGAAGGGATTTTCGTACTTTTAGTAATCGTGGCTGCTGTGCTCATGTTCTGGGGCGCAGAATGGGCCGAAAAGAAATTTCCCCGCGAAGAATATTAAACAGAAAAAAAAGAGTCATGAAAAAGTTTCAGTTTACACCGCGTCAGATGCTTTCAGTGGTCATCCTGTCACTCGGGATCATTATTGCTGCAGTGCCAAAAGATACCACCACTCCTTATAAACTCAGCGCAGATCAAATTCTTGAAGAAATGAAAAGCGGAACCCAATACCTTTATCCTGATCTGATCGCTCAGATGCTGGTGGAGGGGGATCCAACCCTGCAGTTGATCGATGTTCGCCCTCCGGCTGAGTATGAAAAGTATCACTTGCCCGGGGCTATAAATATTCCATTCGACGAATTGCTTTCATCCGACTACCAGTACCTGCTGAATCAGGACGTGATGATGAATGTGCTGTATGCCAATGGCACCACCCGGGCCAACGAAGCCTGGATGCTGATCAGGCAACTTGGTTACGATAACAACTACGTGCTTACCGGAGGTCTGAATTACTGGGTCGAAACCATTCTTAATCCGCAGGCGCCTGCAACTAGCAGTCCGGATGACGAATTTGCGCGCTATGATTTCCGCAAGGCTGCCAGTGGTGCATTGGGCGGAGGGGCAGTGGCTCCGGTCGAACAAGGAAGTACTGCACCAGCAGCCATTCCCAGGCCCAGACCCCAGCAGAAAAAGCAAGCCGTGCAAGGCGGTTGTTCCTGATAAACCGTTATTCCTTTTGGGCTTTATTTATTTTTGCCTTCCGGCGAAAAGAAGGTATTGTTGGTTTTTTCTAAAATGGTGCTGGCAATTTCATCAACAGTTTCCACAGAAACATTGAAAACATAAACATCGCCTAAGTTCCATTTTCTGATCACAGGTTTTAACAAGCTTTCCCTTACAATCCATAACTGGGGGAAGCCACTGTTTTTTATCACAACTTCCAATGCAGGTGCCCAGCCCTGATCGTTAATTTCAAGTGGACCAATCTCATCTATAACAAGAAGATCATTCTTCTGTTTAAGGCTTTCGAGAATGATTTTCCGGCCAAATTCAATTCCTTTTTCATCGAAATAAAACCGTCCAACCCTGACTTTATTCTTGCCGGGATCAAATGAGCAAAGTTCTTTCTGAATACTGGTTTGAATGTCTCTTAATAAATAAGCTTCCCGGCTTTGGTCGTTGGTGTTTCCAACCGAAAAAAAACCGGCAGGGCTTATTCCTCCTTGCTTCAGCTTCTCAACCACTTGCATGGCAAATTTGGTTTTCCCTTCATTAATTTTTCCTGTAAGGACAAATACCATTGGACGATTTTTGCCCATGAGGGAAAACATTTCGAGCAGCGACTGCGAGCGTTTCAGCATGGCATGGGTCATTTTTCTGAATCCCAGCACCTTTTTCGTTTGCGAAGAAAATTCTTCCATGATGCCCGGAAGGGCTGCAAAAGAGAGTTCCAGCGATTCGTAAAGGCTCTGCAAACCTCTTGCATAAAGCAGGTTTTTGATCACCGGATTTTTCAGTTCAATGCTTATGGCCGTAAACCCGCCAAGCAAGACCAATGCCCGAAGGCTCATTTTTACCCCGATTACCAGGCCTTCGGTATTAAAGGGTTCGTGCAAGGAAAACCCCTGCCAGAATACCGCAGAAAACAAAATGATAAACCCAAGCTGCAGCCATAATCCTGGCTTTTTTAGGTAGCGCATGTGTTGGCCATAACGCCAGTAGGTGAAAAAAAGCCAGAAAAAGGAAAAAATGGCAGAAATTTTCAGGCTTGAATAACTTATTACCAGCATTCCCAAAACCAGCATAAAAAAAGCTATGAAAAGCAAGGGCAGGGAATGCTGGCGCTTTTTGGAGTGGCTAAACAGGTCGCTTTTTGCCTGGATTGGAACAGGGGAGTTAAGAGCCTCTTTTTCATGAGTCTTGAGATACCTTTGGCCGGTACCATAGCCAAGAATGCCTGCAATGGCTCCGCTCATAAGGTAAACTGCCGAAAGTATCCACAGCAGATTTGCAGGAGAAAGACTCTCTATCCGGAGCTGGCGGGTGGCAAAAAGGGTCATGTTTTCAAGTAACCTGACAAAATCCAAGCCATAAAGAATCAGCAGTGTTGCGGCTTTTTGCAACAGGGCGCTGAAAACAGCCAATGCGCCGCCAATGGCATAGGCCACAGGGTTTTTTCCCGCGAGCCTTATTATCATTTCCAGTATCAGCGCTTCAGAAAGAATGCCGATCATTGGGCCCAGGATAATGGCGCTTGGCGAAATGGATTTCATCAAAGCGCAGATCAGGCCTGCCCGCCAAATAATCCCGTTTTCGCGCCAAAGCTGAAAAAAGGAGATAATCAGAAAAACGGTAATAAAAGAAAGGGTAGTGCCGGCCAACGGAATCTTCAGGTTGTGAAGCAAACTGCCAATAATGATCTCAATGGTGGCCCACAAACTCCCCACCACGGCAGCCTTCAGCCATTTATCCGACAAATGTTTCTGTGGGAATAATTCCATGAGGAAAGCTTAGATAATCCGCGAAATTTAAGTTTCAAAGTTAATCATTTGCATAACATTCCCTGAAGACCGGGCCACGGCAAAATTTCCTTTTAGTTAATTATTCAAAATTGGGTTATGCATCAGCTCAAACTCAGCGATTCGAAGTCGCCCAGCAAGTTTATTGCGGGTTTTTCAAATAAGCCTTCCATGTTCAGCCTTGTTTTTGTCTCTTTCAACTGCAATCTTGTCAGGTTCAGAGTGTTCGAAGAGCTGATTCTGGTTGTAAGTATTACCTTTGCGGCATGTTAAAAACGGACAACCTGATTAAGCGGCTCTTTCGTCTTTCGTTGTACACCTCCCTGCTTTTGGCAGTGGTGAGCGTGACCCCTTTCTTTTCGCTTCAGAAGGAATTGCCGGCTTCTTTCTATATCTTTTTTATTGTAAGCCTTTATCTGACCGTTTTTGTTATCTGGCAAATCAATATTCTGTTGGTTTTCCTTTATGACAAATACAAGGTTAAGCACGAGTGGCTGTGGTCTCGGTACGTGCTAAGCTCCATACTTAGTGTAATCGTGGCAGGTATACTTGTCCACGGTTTTCATTCCATACCCATGGCCGAAAAGATCAGGATTGCATCGGACCTGACAGATGCCCAACAAAACGACTGGTATTCCACAATTTTTTCCACTTTCTTCATTAACCTATTTGTGGTGTTTATTCAGGAAGTAGTGCTGCTGCGCGAAAAGAAGTCGAAAATTGAGCTTGAAAATGCCCGCCTTAAAATTGAAAATGCAGAAGCCATAAACCAGCAGCTAAAGCAGCACATTCATCCCCACTTTCTTTTTAACTCCATGAGTGTGCTTAAGTCGCTGATCAACAAAAACCCCGGCCTGGCCGAAGAGTACATTATCAGGTTATCGGACTTCCTTCGTGTTTCAATCTCGTCGAGCGAGGCCAATTTGGTTAAACTCAGTGACGAATACAAGCTTTGCCTTGACTTTCTGGAAATGCAAAAAATTCGCTTCGGGAGCGCCATTGAGTTTTCTTTCCATATTCCGGAAGATAAGCTCAGCAAAGGATATGTGCCGGGCTTTTCGCTGCAGGTATTGCTCGAAAATGCCATTAAGCACAATATCCTTACAGAACACTCACCCCTGAAAGTCGATGTGGGTTGTAAAAATGGCTGGTTGTCGGTTACTAACAACAAACAGAAAAAACTATCGGTAGAGCATTCTACCAAGCTGGGGCTGGCCAATTTGTCGGATCGCTACCGGATCATTTCGGGCAACGACATAAAAGTGGAAGAAACCGAAAGCGAATTTAAGGTATTTATTAAAATTCTTTCTGATGAAAGTGTTGATCATTGAAGATGAGCTGCATACGGCCAACGACCTGGCTGCCACCATACAAAAGGCAGATTCCGCCATAGAAATTGTGGCCATCCTGAAGTCGGTCAGCGAATCGGTTGCCTTTTTTCAGGATAAAAATATGAAGATCGACCTGATCTTTTCCGACATTCAATTGGGCGATGGTCTTAGCTTTGAAATTTTCAGAAAAGTAAACATTCAATCCCCGGTAATTTTTTGTACGGCTTACGATGAATATGCGCTGAATGCCTTCAAGGTAAACAGCATTCATTATATGCTCAAACCGTTTAACATTAAAACAGTAAAGGAAGCCCTGGATAAATTCAGGGATTTAAAAACCAGCATGACGCCCGATGTGCCCTCGTATCAGGCCCTGATGCGCATGCTTAACGAGCGGAAGAAAAGCACATCGGTGCTTGTTTACCAGGGCGACCGCATTCTGCCTGTTAAACTCGAAGAGGTGGCTTTGTTTTATGTGAAGGACGATTCCACCCGTATGCTGACTTTCGAAGGGAAGAATTTTGTGTTTAACAAAAGCCTCGAAGAAACCGAGAAGCTGGCAGGAGAAGACTTTTTCAGGGCCAACCGCCAGTTTTTGATCAACCGCCAGGCCATAAAGGACAGTTCACAGTATTTTGCCCGCAAACTGGCCATAAACCTCAATGTATCATTTGATGAAAAAATTACGGTGAGTAAAACCAGAGTGGCAGAATTTTTGCGATGGCTGGCCGGCAATTAATTTGATGCGTAATGTGTATTTCAACTCCGCCTATGTCCACTTCAACCCCAATTTTGGAAAAAATGAATATCCCGTTGAATAATTTTGATTCAGCTTTGTTATATGAATCAGTTTTAATAGAAAATAATAACACTTATACGATGAAGAAGCCTTTTTTGAATAAGCAACTTGCATTTATCGTGACTTTTCTTGTCTTAGCCCTCCCGGGCTTTGCCCAGGAGCCCATGCAGTTTAGCCTGGAGGGCGCGCGCCGCCATGCCCTTGAGTATAATAAGACCATGATAAACGCGGGTCTTTCAACCCAGGAAGCACAAGCCCGGCTTTGGGAAGCCATTGCCAACGGCCTGCCCCAGGTAAGCGCCACCATGGACTACAGCAACTTTTTTGGCTCTAAAGCCTCATTGCCGGGTTTCGAAATCGAGTTTAACCCTACGAGCAACCTTGGTGTTTCGGTGGGCCAGCTTATTTTTAGCGGCAACTACATAGTGGGTATACAAATGGCCAGGCTTTACCAGGAAGTAACCCAGGCCAGCCTCGAAAAAACCGAGCTCGACATTATCCAGCAGGTGTCTCAGGCTTACTACCTGGTACTGATTTCGCAGCAATCGAAAGAGTTGGTAGATGGCAACCTGGCCAATATGCGCGACATCCTGGAGAAAACCCGCACCATGGTTTATGCCGGCGTGGCCGACGAACTCGACTACGACCAGCTTGCCGTTCAGGTATCAATGCTCAATAACACCCTGCGATCGGCCGAGCGCCAGCTGGAACTGGCTTATAATATGCTGCGCGTGCAAATGGGCCTATCGGCCGAAACCCAGATTGTGCTTACCGATCAACTCGAAGACATTGCCCTGGGCAGTGATTTTTCGGCCACGCTGGCAAGATCCTTTTCACTGCAAAACAATCCTGATTTCCGGCTGCTGGAGTTGCAAACCGGACTGGCCGAAAAGCAGGTAAATATGGAAAGGGCCGCTTATCTTCCTAACCTCACTGGCTTTTACAGCTATACTGAAAAACTGCTGAAACCCGAGCTCGACTTTAACCCAAAGCACGTGATCGGACTTAATATGAATATTCCCATCTTTTCGAGCGGGGTGCGCAGGGCTAAGGTAAACCAGGCACGCATTAACCTGGAGATGACACAAAACCAACAGGAATTGGTGGCCGATCAGCTCCTGATTCAGGAAAGGCAGCTTCGCTACAACCTAAACAATGCCATTGAACAATACGAAAGTGAGGTGGCCAACCTTGAGGTAGCCCGCCGGGTAAACCGCAATATCAGTAATAAATACGGGCAAGGCATGGTCTCCAGCCTCGACCTTATTACCGCAAACAGCAACTACCTGCAGGCTGAGGGAAGCTACATCAATTCCATTTTTCAGTTGCTCGAAGCCAGTACCGCCCTCAATAAGCTGCTGAATAATTTTTAACACCAGAAATTTCAAATTTTAAAAAGACGACTTAACCATATTTAATTTTTCAAAAATGAAAATGAACAGAATTTTAAAGGCCATAATGATTGTTCCGTTTGCAGGCGTTTTATTTGCAGGCTGCTCCTCTTCCGGCAGTCAGGGCGAAGCCGCCACCGGACAAGAAGCCGACGAGCGCGTGGAAGTTGTAAGGGTGCAAGAGCTGTTTTTCGAACAGACCTCGCGAACGGCTACTTATACCGCACACTTACAGGCATTCAGGGAGGTTCACCTCGCTTCTGCCTCGCCCGGGCGCATCGAACGCATTTTGGTAGAAGCCGGCGACCGCTTTGCCGAAGGCCGCCTGTTGGTAGAAATGGACCAGACCCAATTAAGGCAAGCAGAGATTCAACTCCAGAGTCTTGAAGTGGATTACCGCAGGCTCGACACCCTGCGCAAGGCAGGAAGCATTCCCGAGCAACAATACGATCAGGTGAAAACCCAATACGATCTGGCCAAATCGAACGTACAATTTCTTCGTGAGAATACCAGGCTGCTGGCTCCCTTTTCGGGCGTGGTTTCGGGCAAGTATTTCGAAAACGGCGAAATGTTTTCCGGAGCCCCCAACACCCAGGCCGGCAAAGCCGCCATCCTTTCGCTGGTGCAAACCAGCAGGCTCAAAGCCACAGTGAATCTGGCAGAACGTTTTTATCCTTTTGTAAAAGCAGGGGCGCAGGTTAAGATCACCACCGATGTTTTTCCCGGTGAAGTGTTTACCGGAACGGTTTCGGTGGTCTATCCCACCATTGATGCTGCTACCCGTTCGTTTAAAATTGAAATTACCGTTCCCAATGCACAGGAAAAGCTTCGTCCCGGCATGTTTGCCAGGGCCACTCTTGAATTGGGACAGGCTGAAGTCTTCCTGGTACCGGCACTTTCTATCCTAAAACTTCAGGGTTCCAATGAGCGATACATATTCCTGGAGGAAAACGGCAGGGCCAAAAGGGTACCCGTTGAACTGGGCGGCCGCTATGACGATATGGTGGAACTGGTCTCTGATCAGGTTTCACCCGGGGACAGGATCATAATTGCCGGACAGGCCAGACTGGTCGATGGTGTGCGCGTAAGCGTGCAACAATAAGCATGGGGTTTTTTAACTGTTATTCAGAATTAATTCTTTGTTAAAATGAGTATATACAAAAGTGCAGTCAACAAGCCAATTACGACACTGATGGTCTTCGTCGGTCTGATCGTAATGGGTATTTATTCGTTGATATACATGCCCGTGGATTTGTTTCCTGAAATGGACCCTCCATTTGTTTCGGTTATTACCAGCTACCCGGGTGCCAATGCCAGCGACATTGAGGTAAATATAACACGACCCATGGAGGATGCATTCAACCGCATCGACAACCTGAAGGAAATCACTTCTACAAGCAGCGACAACCTTTCCATTATTTTTCTCGAATTTGAATGGGAAACAGACCTGAATGAGGCATCCAGCGAGATACGCGACGCCCTCGATATTCTCTATAATTACCTGCCCGATGGGGTAAGCAGGCCGACCATTTTTAAATTCGACCTGAGCATGATGCCTATTGCCATGTTTGCCGTAACGGCCAGCGATAGTTATCAGGGTTTGGAGAAGATTCTTGATGAAGTCATCATAAACCCCATAAACCGCATTGATGGCATTGGCTCGGTGATGATGATCGGTGCCCCCCAGCGCCGGGTATACGTAGAAGCCGATCCGGTAAAACTCGAGGCATACAACCTGTCTATTGAGCAGATCGGAAATGTGATTCAGGCAGAAAACTTGAATGTGCCTTCCGGCAGAATTAAGATGGGCCAAATGGATTATCAACTTAGGGTTGAAGGCGAAGTTAGCGAAAGCAGCGAGCTTATGGACCTGGTGGTAGGGCACTTCCAGGGCGGCTCTGTTTATCTTAAGGATGTAGCCACGGTTCGCGATACCCTTCGCGATGTGACCCTTGACTCCCGCATCATGGGAAGCCAGGGTGTGCGCCTAATGGTGATGAAGCAATCGGGAGCCAACACAGTTAAGGTTGCAAACGAAGTTAGGGATGCCATTAATGAGTTAAAAAGTGAACTGCCTCCCGATGTGGAAATCATGGAGGTAATGGACTCTTCGGTATTTATCAGGGATTCGGTTAAAAACCTTACGCAAACCATGCTCTGGGCACTTTTTTTCGTTGTCCTGGTTGTGCTTTTCTTTCTTGGGAAATGGAGGGCAACTTTTATTGTGGTGCTTACTATCCCCATTTCGCTCATCGTTTCGTTTATCTACCTCTTCATAACGGGTGGCTCGGTTAACATAATTTCGCTGGCTTCGCTATCCATAGCCCTGGGTATGGTGGTTGACGATGCCATTGTGGTGCTTGAAAACATCACCAGGCACGTGGAACGTGGTACCAGTCCACGCGAAGCTGCAGTATATGCAACCAACGAAGTGTGGCTCTCGGTAATCATTACCACCCTGGTAATTGTGGCGGTATTTTTCCCGCTGACCCTGGTAGGCGGTATGACCGGCGTACTGTTTAAGCAGCTCGGATGGATTGTGACCATTACGGTGGTAACCTCCACTGCAGCAGCCATTACGCTGACTCCAATGCTCTCTTCTAAACTGTTGGGTTTAAAGACCAAACGCTTTGTTTCTGTCGGAACCATTCATGACCGCTTTATTAACCCTTTTCTCAGTTGGTTTGAAGGATTTTATGAGAAAACCCTGAGGGTGGCTCTAACCCATAAGCTTCTGGTAGTGGTTCTGGCCATTGCTGTTTTTGTGGGTTCGCTGTTTCTGATGCGCTTTATCAGCACTGAGTTTATTCCAGAATCCGACGAAGGACAACTTTCTGTTGAGGTGGAGTTGACAACCGGCTTGCGGGTTGAAGAAACCATGAAGGTTGCCATTAAACTGGAAGATATCATTCGCGAACGTTATCCCGAGGTAGACCGCTTTGCGCTTACCGCCGGATCTGACGATCAGGGTGGTATGGCAGGCCTTTTCGGACAATCCGGCTCAAATATGATCAGCCTTGTAATGCGACTGACACCAACTGATGAGCGGGAACGCGACATTTGGAGTATTGCTGATGATCTCCGGCGGCAACTGGAACAGGTGCCTGAAATTGTTGAATATACCGTTTCGACCGGAAACAGTGGTGGCTTTGGTGGTTCAACCGTTGATGTGGAGGTGTTTGGCTATGACTTTGAGTCGACCAGCCGTTTGGCCCGCGAACTCCGGGAAAAGATCGATGCCATTCCAGGCGCTGAAGATGTCAAGATCAGCCGTAAGGACGACCGGCCAGAGTTGCAGGTGATTCTCGACAGAAAGAAACTTGCCGAAAACGGGCTGAATACCGCTATGGTTTCTGGGGCTCTGCGCAACAGGGTAGCTGGGATGACCGCTTCCATTTTCAGGGAAGAAGGCGAAGAATATGAGATCATTGTCAGGTACAGTGAAGAATTTCGCAATACCATATCCGACCTGGAGGCGTTTACCATTACCAATCCCATGGGTAACAGGGTAAAACTTGGCGAGCTGGGCGAGGTGAAGGAATACTGGAACCCGCCAAACATTCAGCGAAAAGGCCGTGAAAGGGTGGTAACAGTCTCAGCCGTTCCATCGGGTATTGCACTTGGCGAACTGGCGAAGCAAATCAACAGCATTGTGGCCGAAACCGAAGTGCCGGCTGGAGTTATGGTAAAAGTGGGCGGCGCCTTTGAAGATATGACAGACTCGTTTATGGACCTTGGTCTCTTGTTGCTCATTAGCCTGATATTGGTTTTCCTGGTTATGGCTTCGCAGTTCGAATCCTTTATTACGCCCTTTGTCATCATGTTTTCCATTCCTTTCTCCTTCACGGGGGTTATCCTGGCCCTGTTTATTACCAACACCACGCTGAGTGTGATTGCTGGATTAGGTGCCGTGCTGCTTATTGGTATTGTAGTCAAAAACGGTATCGTGCTGATTGACTACATCAATTTGATGCGCGACCGCGGAAATTCGCTCAACGAAGCAATTGCTGTTTCGGGAAGGCTTCGTCTGCGCCCGGTACTGATGACGGCCTTAACCACCATTCTGGCCATGCTGCCAATGGCACTGAGCAGGGGCGAAGGCTCCGAAATATGGAGCCCCATGGGTATTTCGCTTATTGGTGGTTTGATTTTCTCCACCTTCGTTACCATGGTCCTTGTGCCCGTGGTTTATAGCATGGTTTCGCGACGCGGCGAACGCGACAAAATGAAAAAGGTAAGGGAAAAGTTTACTTTTTTAAATGAAGCAAACAATTAGCAATATGAAAGCAGTAATGATCATTTTCAACCAGGCCAACAGCGAGAGGGTTGAGTTTATTTTCGACACGCTCGAAATAAGGGGTTATTCATGGTTGAACGACGTACAAGGCAGAGGCTCTGTGGCCGGTGAGCCACGGAGGGGCACTCACACCTGGCCCGAGCTGAATTCGGCAGCCTTCGTGGTTGTGCCCGAAGAAAAAGTGGACCCCTTGCTGAAGAGCATTAAGAAACTCGATGAACTGAATGAGGAAATGGGCGTGAGGGCCTTCGTTATGAACGTTGAAAAAACTTATTAAAAATGAGTATTTCTAAACTTGCAGAGATTCATCCTGATGCTGTAATAGGAAAGGATGTAAGTATTGAGGCTTTTGTCAGAATCGATAATGATGTGATAATTGGCGAGGGCACATGGATTGGCACCGGAGCAAGCATTTATCCCGGGGCACGCATTGGGAAGAACTGTAAAATATATCCCGGAGCGGTAATAGCTGGAATTCCTCAGGACCTTAAGTTCAGAGGTGAATATTCCACCGTCGAGATTGGCGATTACACCTCGGTGAGGGAATATGTCACCATTAGTCGTGGAACGGCCAGCAAGGGCGTTACCCGTGTGGGAAGTCATACTTTGTTAATGGCATATGCACACGTTGGGCACGACTCGGAAGTGGGTAACTATTGCGTATTAGCCAATGGTGTGCAGATTGCCGGCGAGGTGGTGATTGACGACTGGGTAGTGATAGGAGGCCTTAGTGCGGTGCACCAGTTTTGCCGTGTAGGTGCCCATGCCATGGTTTCGGGCATGACCGGTATTTTGTCCGACGTTGCGCCCTACACCAAAGTGTTTGGCGTGCCGGCCCATTATGTGGGAGTAAATGCCATCGGCCTCAAACGGCGAGGTTTTACCAATGACCAGATTCACCGCATACAGGATGTGTACCGGGTTGTTTATCAGGGGGGCATGAACGTTTCCCAGGCCCTGGAATATCTCGAGATGAACCTGCCCAATTCTGACGAAAAGGAGTTTATTAGCAGCTTTATACGCAACTCAGAGCGCGGTATCATAAAAACCGTTGGTGCAAATGAAGCTGTTCCAGAGGTAAACTCCAAATTCAGGAAGTTTACAAAATAGCTACTTCCCACGGAAATCCTTTTGCTAAAACGGCCAGAAAATGGGCAGCAGCAGGAATACCAGTGCCATTACAACCAGCGAAAGCGGAAGCCCAAGTTTGATGTAATCGGTGAATTTATAACCACCGGGGCCCATTACCAGCAAATTGGCCGGGTGAGAAATGGGGCTTAGAAAACTTCCGGCTGCAGCAATGGAAATGGCCATCATCAGGCTGTGGGGCGATATGCTGAAACTTTCGGCTGCCTGCAGTACCACAGGCGACATGATAACCACCAGTGCTGCGGGAGGTATGGCAAGCGTAGCCACGATGGTGAGCACGTACAGCCCAGCCATTACGCCCCAAGGCCCGAACCGCCCCACCGTTTCAACCACTCCCTGTGCCAGCAGCGCAGCAGCACCGGTTTGATGCATGGCTGCACCCAATGGGAGTAAACCTGCAATCAAAAAAACGGAGCGCCATTCAATGGCTCGGTAAGCTTCTTCCATTTTGAGACAACCTGTAAGAACCATTAATGCAATGCCTATCACCGCCATTATGGCTAACGGAATAAATCCCAGAAGCACCGGCACCAATATGCCAATCATAACCAAAGTGGCCGTGAGGGCCTTGTGGGTGCGCAGGGGTTGCGACATGGTATCTGTAAGCAAAATGAAATCAGGCTCGCTCCCGATAAGTTCCAGTTTTTCGCGTTTGCCATAAAGCAACAAGGCTTCGCCAAAGCGCAAAGGCAGGTTGTGAAGGTTGGTGCGGTAGGCGCGACCTTCCCGCCAAATGGCCAGAACCGTCAGTCCGTATTTTTTTCTGAAATTGATGTCTCTTAATGTTTTTCCTGCAAGCAAGGATCGGGGCGCCAGCACAACCTCCGCCATAAGAACATCAGGCGTTTCGAGGCTTTGTGCAGCCGGGGTGTGTTCTTCAGAGATTTCAATATCCATGAGTCTTTGAAGCAAAGAAAGATCTTTTATGCTGCCTTGCACCAGCAGGCGGTCGCCCGGTAAAAACTTTTCCCCAGGTTTGGGCATAAGGAGTTGCTGCCCCTCCCTGATAATTCCCAGCACCGTCAGGCCAAATGCTTCGCCAAGCTGGGTTTCGGCAATGGCCTTGTCGAAGAGCTCCGCATCTTCGTTGATTTCCATTATGAAGAGTGCGTCATGCAGGTGGTATTTTCCTGTTATTTCGCTGGTTTTGAGTTTATTCAAAGCTTCAATGTGTCCTGCTTTTTCAAGCACTTCCATATCTTCAGCAGGTCCGTGCAGCAATAAAAAATCGCCCGCCTGAATTTCTTCTTTCTTAAGTTGATTTCCAAGGATCAGGGCTTCTCTTTTCAGGGCAATAATGTTTACCCTAATTTGTTTCTGAAGGCTTTGGCTTGATGCACACTGCCCAATAATCGGTGAGTTTTCTGCAACCACTGCTTCAAAAAAGTCGAGATCGGCCAGGTTGATGCTTGCGGGGTCGATGCCTGTCTGTTCAGGAAGCATAATTTTCCAATCTTTCAGTGCTTTAATGGCGTCGAGCCTTCCCTGTACAAAAAGCTTGTCATTGGCCCGCAGAAGGGTGTCTGGTCCGGGATCAAGTATGGTTCCACCCCCGTGTCTTTTCACCGAAAGCACGTTAATTCCAAGTGCAGCACGCAAACGGCTTTCAGCAAGGGTTTTTCCGGTCAGCTCAGATTCTTCTCCGATTTTCATCATGAAGGTTCGGCCTTCCAGTTCGTAAGATGTTGAAAGTGTCTTTTCCCCGCCAAGGGGCCCGTTTTGTGCCACATCCTTTTTGGGCAGCAAGTGCCTGCCAATAAAAGCAATAAAAAGGATGCCGCCAAGCATTGCACCCATGCCCACAGGTGTAAAATCGAACAATTGAAAGGGTTCAAGCCCTGCATCCTGCAAAGCAAAACTCACGAGCAGGTTTGGCGGAGTTCCTATGAGTGTGGTAAGGCCGCCCAGCAGGCATCCATATGCCAGAGGCATGAGCAGGCGCGAAGGCGGCCTTTGGGTTGAGCGCGCAATGTCCATTACTACTGGAAGCATCAGCACAGCCACCCCGATATTGTTCATTACCGCTGAGAGCAGACCCGAAGTGAGCATAATGACTATGATCATCCTTGGCTCGTTATTTCCGGCCATTTTAAGCACCTGCCGGCCTATTATGCGAGCCACACCGGTTTGCGAAAGGGCAGCACTTAAAATAAACATGGCCCAGACAGTGACCACCGCAGGATTGCTGAAACCCGAAAGGGCTTCGGCAGGGCTAACCAGGCCGGTTAGCGCCAGGCTGCCCAAAACCAGCAAAGCCACTATGTCCATGCGAATCCAGCCACTGAAGAAAAAAGTTAGGGCTGTGATAATGATTAAGAAAACAAGGATAATGTCAAGAGTCATAATCAACTTATTTCTCGTGGCGGGTAAAGTTACTTGATATTCGGCAAATTTGTTAAATTAGTGGTTGAAAAGCCTGATTTCGAAATGCAATTTTTTCTTTAAATATTGATGTTTTGCATAAGTCACATTTCAAACTATAAATTTAATCAGAGGAAGCGTATGAAAGCAATGGTAATTAATCAGTTTGGAGGTCCGGAGCAGCTTGCTATGCAAGAAGTTGCCATGCCTTCGCCAGGGTCAGGTCAGGTGTTAATTCGTATCCATGCTGCCGGTTTAAATCCGGTCGATTACAAAATTCGCAATGGATCGATGAAACTTATTACTGGAAGAAAATTTCCACGCATTTTGGGTCAGGATATTGCCGGTGTGGTTGAACAGGCAGGGAAGAACTCAAAATTCAGGCCGGGTGATAGGGTGTATGGTATGCTTGGCTATCAGGGCGGGGGATATGCTGAGTTTTTGGCAGTGAATGAAAGCCAGCTGGCACCGATTCCCGAACACTTAAGTATGGCAGAAGCTGCCGTAACTCCTTTGGGGGCGCTTACTTCCTACCAGTCCTTCAAAATTGCCGGTGGGTTAAAAGCCGGGTCCAGGGTGCTGATAAATGGGGCCTCGGGCGGGGTTGGAACGTTTGCCGTGCAGATTGCAAAAGCCCTGGGCGCGCATGTTACCGCAGTGTGCAGTGCACGAAATGTGGAGTTTGTAAGAAGTCTTGGCGCTGACCGGATAATAGATTACACAACCGAAGACTTCACCAATCTTGAACCGGAATTCAATATTGTTTTTGATGCGGTGGCAAAAAGCTCTTTCCAGAAAAGCAAGAAGATACTGGTAAAAGACGGAGCGTTTATTTCCACGCTGCCACTGCATGGATTGTTTTTTTACCAGTTTACCAACTTCCTTCGCAGCCAAAAAGCCTATTTCAGTGCCATAAAACCAAAAGGTGAAGATCTAATGGTGATTTCCGATTTCATTTCAAAAGGGTTGGTAAAAGTCCATATTGAGAAAACCTTTCCGCTGGAACAGGCCGCCCGTGCCCATGAGCTGATTGAAACCGAAAGGGTAAGGGGAAAACTTGTACTGGAAGTTATTTCCTGAAAAGGTCTGTGTCTCAGGGTGTATTGCCTTGTAGGTGACCCAAAGGAGGTTCCTTTATCCTGGTTTTGTGATGATTTGACACAATATAGTCGTACCTTTATATGGTAATGCCATAGTGAAATTGCGTTTTCAGGCGATGCTAAAGCAATACCCGGCTTGGATTATGGAAACAGTGGTCAAATTTGCACAAAACAAGGATCTTGACTTTAAAAAGACTTTGCATAGTCGGGTCAATGCCTATTTTACAAGTACCGGGCTTTCGAAAAATCACAACCCCGCCATGCTGTTTAAAACGGTGTTTATGCTGGCGCTTTACATCATTCCATTTGTATTAATCCTCAGTTTAAATATCCCTTTTTGGCTGGTAATGATTCTTTTTCTGATCATGGGTGTGGGTATTGCCGGTATTGGCATGTCGGTAATGCACGATGGCAACCATTTTGGCTATTCTAAAAATCACCGGGTTAACAGAATTGTTGGATTAACCATGAACCTGTTGGGCGCTGATGCCTATAATTGGAAAATAAAGCACAATAAATTGCATCATGTGTTTACCAACATTTATGGCAAAGATGAGGACATTAACAGCAGGGTTATTCTTAGGTTTGCCTTCAGGTCTCCCCTTAAAAAATACCATAAGTACCAGTATTTGTATGCGTGGTTTTTCTATGCTTTAATGAGTTTGTCGATGATGTTTGGCGACATTTCCAAACGGATTAGCAATCGCAAAAGGGGATTGACAAATCTTTCATTGTCTGCATTTCGACGGTCAATGTTCTGGCTTATTGTTTCAAAAGTTTTATATTTTGGGATCATTATTGGCTTACCCGTTTTTCTGACTGACCTATTATGGTGGCAGGTTTTGTTGGGATTTCTGGTAATGCACCTGGTGGCCGGTACCATTATGAGTGTGGTTTTTCAAATGGCCCACGTGGTGGAAGGCCCGGCCCAAGCAATTCCTGATGAACAAGGTAGGATTAACGACTCTCTGATAGTGCACCAGTTGAAATCAACGGCCGATTTTTCAAAGGGCAATAAAATTCTTTCATGGTATGTCGGTGGGCTTAATTACCAGGTAGAACACCACCTGTACCCGAAAATCTGTCATGTGCATTATCCGGCCATTTCCAAAATTGTGGAAGCCACGACCCGGGAGTTCAACATACCGTATTACGTATATGATTCCTTCTGGGATGCCCTGCACGCCCATATCACGACCCTAAAAAGGCTTGGGAGAGAAACCAACACAGTTTTAGTATAGAGGTGGAAAAAGGGTGGGGGAACATTCCTCCACCCTTTTTAAAAAATTGTCAACCAGATGCCTGCAGCTTCTAATGAATAATAGAAATCCGTTTGGCAATAATTCCTGTCTTGGTTTCAACCTGGATAATGTATAGCCCTTCCTTAAGCTGGCTAATGTCAATAACCACGGTTTTTTCACGCAGAATTTCCTGGTCGAAGGCAAGTTGACCCACCAGATTGAAAAGTGCAACCCGTTTTATGAATGCTGCTTCGATGGTTAGTTCGTTTTTTGCCGGGTTGGGATAAATCAGCAGTTGCTGTTGACTTAAATCAGGACCAACTCCCACCGTAGTAATATCAATGCAATCGGAGATGGCTGTGCAGCTTTGCCAGGTGACCTCCACGGCATAGGAGCCATTTTCGGTAGCGGTAAAGCTTTGGTTGGTTTCGCCGGTTATGGGTGCGTTATTGTTGTTGCAATCGATCCACTGATAAGATGCGCCAGCCTGGTTTGCCGTAATAGTCAGGCTATTCACGCTCACAGAGTTGTCCACTGTTATTACTGAAAGCGTCAATACTACCGTGGAGTCGCATCCATGTATGGAGGCGAAGACTTCCGTGTATTCACCGGGCATGGTAAGTTCTTGTGCGCCAAAGTCATAGGTGTCGCCGTTGCAGATGGTCATCGCATCGGTATTGTTAACCACCGGGAAAACCGTAACCATAACACTTTCTGCAGCTTCCGCTGAACACCCAAATTCATTGGTGACTACTACCGAGTATTCACCTGTTGTCGCGGCATTTATTCCGTAAGTGGTTCCGCCCCCGGTCCATTGATAGGTTGTGTAAACGTCAGGAACTGACAGATAAACAGTTTGTCCATCGCAGACCTCAGTAGGGCCTTCCGCTGTTATGACAGGCGGATCGGGCAGGGGATGGATGACGATTTCGTGGATGACAGAGGCACTACAGCCGCTGGGATTGAAGATTTCGAGTTTCACCTGATAGGTTCCGGCCTCGGCAAAGGTATGGGTTATGTTCCCGACGGTGGTATAGTCAACGTTGCCGTCATTTCCGATATCCCATTCATAAGTGGCGCCATTTTCCACGCTTTCGGAGAGGTCGGTAAAGATTACCTCTGTATTTGCACA
>JAHYJD010000032.1 GCA_019429365.1 Bacteroidales bacterium
GTGTACTTTGCAAAGAAGACGAAGAGGGCTCCATTCATTTTAATGTAAATGGAGGGGTTGCACCTTACACCTTCCTATGGAGCAATGGTGCAACCACCGAAAGTCTCGTCAATGTCACCGGGGGCGAATACCAGGTGATTATTACTGATACCAACGGCTGCGAGCTCACTTATGATTTCCTCATTCCTTATGAGGATGAAGATTGTGAACTCAGAATACCCCAAGGTATTAGTCCCAACGGTGATGGATTAAATGATTTTTGGGTAATAAATGGTCTGATCAGGTTTCCGCAGAACGTGGTGAGAATTTATAACCGTTGGGGAACGCTGGTATTCGAGGCCGGCCCATACCAAAACGATTGGGAGGGAAGACCAAACCGCGGCAGAATGTCGACCGATATGACCGGAAGACTGCCTTCAGGAACCTACTTTTATGTTATTGAATTTGAACCTGGCAAGAAAGCAGTTTCTGGGTTTATTTACCTAACGAAGTAAAAAACCTTTTTGAGGAACTTTTAAAAAATGAAAAAGTCAATTCCATTCATATTGTTTTTTGGTTTATTCCTTTGCGGGATGGCTTATTCTCAGCAGGTTCCGATGTACGGTCAGTACATTTTCAACAACTCTGTTATAAACCCGGCCCAGGCAGGCGTTAATGATCACAGCCAGTGGGGCGTGCTCGGAAGGTACCAATGGCGTGGCGTTGAAGGGGCTCCGGTAACCCATACCGCTTTTTTCAACAGCAGGCTTCCGGGAAACATGGGTTTTACCATTGGCATTTACCAGGACAATATCGGCCCGGTTCGCGATCACACCCTGCAGACGGACTTTGCTTACCATGCAAGGCTCTCGGAAAGCTGGTATCTCTCAGGTGGATTGAGAGTTGTTGCTTCCATCATAAAATTAAATCTGCTCGAACTCGAAAACCTGGATCCGGGCGATCCATACTTTAACCAGAATCTATCTTCCGGTTTGCATTTTAATGTTGGAGCTGGACTGCTTGCCTTTTCCGAAAAAGTCTTTTTAGGTGTCTCTCTTCCAAAAGCCCAAAGAAAAGGTTTTGGCGATGCCAACCAAATGCAAAGCATTGTTTCGCGCCATTTGTTTTTATATGGTGGTGCCACCTTCGATCTGGTTGACAATTTTGTGGTTACACCAAGCTTCCTTTTCAAGGACAGCGAGAGAGCCCCGGCACAACTCGACCTTAACCTCGTTTTTGGATACAATGAGGTATTTGACTTTGGTCCGATGCTCAGGTCGAACTTTTCGAACAGCTGGCTGGACGCAGTCGGGTTCTTGGTTGGGATGAAAGTTACACCAAGCTGGTACTTCGGGTATATGTACGAATACCCCACCAACGATATGAATCTTGCCACCAAACAAACGCATGAAATATCGCTTCGATACCTATGGGGCGCAAAACAACGACTGAAAATTCGTTCTCCAAGGTATTTTCTTTAAATAAATCCAGAAAAAAAAGCGATCATACGCAAAATTTTGCATAAAATTGCAAAACAGACCATTGATTAAAAGGCAAAGCAAAAAGGTGTTATCTTAGCTTAAGCAGATTTGTATTAAAAAGGGTGGAATTGGAAAAACTTTACAAGAAACTCCTGGTTTTTTCTTTTTGTGTGGCTTGCTTCTCCGCGGTGTCGTATTCCCAGGGAATCCCCGACCCTGAGACACTATTTGGAGCAAACCTGCGAAAAGCCCGCGTTTACCTCAACGAGGCCATAAAACAAGGCAACGACAGCCTTACTATTGACCTGGCTGAAGTACTTTTCTATAGCGGCGATTATGAGCAAGCCTTTAAGATGTATCGCCGCGCCGACTCCCTGCGCCTTTTTTCATCGCTTCGCCAAAGAAGGAATTTTTCTCATTCTGCCAGACTCATCAATACCCGTTCACCTTACGACAGGGAAACAGGCTATTTCAATAAGGAATGGTATTTCGACATTGATGTGCAACCTTACTGCGGCAATTCCGCCAATGAAGACCTCGCTCCCTACAAATGGAACAATTGGCTGTTCGTGGCATCTTCAAGGGGCTCCAGCCGCCGCAAATATGACTTCACCAAGCGACCGTTTCTCGACATTTTTGCTTTCGAACAAAACAGTTGTCAGCCAGTCAAACTCCCTGATTTTCTCCCGCAAAGGATTAATACCCGCTGGCACGATGGGCCAATAACCATTTCGGCCGATACCAGCCTTGTGATTATTTCGCGCAATTTTGGCCGCCCCAACGAACGCGGTATTGTAAATATTTTCCTTGAGTATTTCGTTAGGACAAACGGCCGCTGGAGCCGCCCCAAAGCATTCCCATTTGCCAGTGATTTCTTTTCCATACAGCACCCTTTTTATCACGACCAGGAACAAACGCTGTATTTTTCTTCCAACATGCCAGGCGGGCATGGTGGATTCGACCTTTACAAGTCAAGATGGAATGGCAACAGTTGGGACTCTCCGGTAAATCTTGGCCCGGAAATCAACTCACCCTACGATGAGGTATTCCCAAGTTTCACGCCAGCAGGCGATTTGGTCTATTCAACCAACCATATCGAAACCTCAGGTGGCCTCGATATCGTTTTGTTTAAGGATGGCGTTCGAACGCTGTTCCCTTCGCCTGTAAACACCCCGTTTGATGATTATGCCATTTTCTTTGTGGACGAAAACAAAGGTTATCTGTCTTCAAACCGCACTGGCAGGGCATTTGCCGACAACATCTATTCATTCACCATCCACATTGAGCCAATTATTGAGCAAGAGTTTATTGCCATAGTTGTTGACGTAAAAACCGGGCTTCCGGTAGAAGGTGCCAGCATTATTTTTTCTTCTTACGATGAAAAAATTACAGGAACGGTAACCACCAACGAAGAAGGAAAGGAGTTGCTTTTCACTTCTGAAACTGAACCCGAGGCTTTGAGTTTTGAGATTAGCAAACCCGGATATCAAACCCTAATTATTGGCAAAGATGAACCAATCAAGGCCGATTCACTCAATTTTATCATTTTTCCAATTGAGCGAATTGCAGTAGCGGAAGAGCCGGTTTTTGCAGATCAAATTCCTGATGAACCAGAGATTATTACCACGCCTGCCCCCACCATGGCTCAGCATATTACTTCAGAGGTATCTACCGGGAGCATTATCCTTTATTTCGAGAATGACCTTCCGACCCGTGCAGCTGGCGGAAACCAAAATATTGCGCAGTACCAGGTGGTATATGAGTTGTACTATAACTCCCGTAATGAGTATTACCAGAAAAGTGCCAGCAGCCGCGAGGACCTTGATGCCTTTTTCACGGAAGTAGATGATGGCATGAAAAATCTTGAGGCTTTCTCTGAGTTTCTTTTTGACCAGCTCAGAGAGGGCAAGCGGTTTTTAATTGACCTTTCGGCATATGCAAGCCCCATTGCCACCAGCGAATACAATGCACGCCTTTCTGAAAGAAGAAATGCCTCGGTAAGAAATTACCTTGAAAACTGGCGCGGTGGCGTCATCACTCCCTTTATCAGGAATGGCGATCTTCAGTTCTCAGAAAAATCATTGGGCGATACCCAGGCCCCGCCCCAGGTTTCTGCAAGTCGCACCCAGCGAGAGCGTTCAGTGTACAGCGTTGAAGCATCAAGAGAAAGAAGGGTTGCCCTTTTCTGGAAAAGAGGTGAGGATGGAAGACCTTTACCGATTGCCGAACTTCAGAAGGAAAGTTCAGAATATTATATTATTGCCGGAAGTTTTAAGAGCCGCAGGGGTGCCGAAACCATGGCAGCCAGTCTGAAAAGGCGCGGAGCCAGTGCACCGGGTATTCTTGGACCGACCCCAAATGGCTTTTACAGGGTTTATTACAGCCGCAGGCAGCAACTTGAGCCTGCATTAAAAGACCTGGAATTTGTTAGAAGAAGCATCGACCCGGCTGCATGGATTATCAATAATGAAGGAGCTTCACTGCATATGGAGGAGATCAGAGGTCCCGAAAATTATATTATTGCAGGCAGTTTCAGGAATATGCGCGGTGCTGAAGAAATGCTTAAGGAGCTGGTCAGAAGGGGCGTCAGTACTGCCGGCATTCTCGACCGCACCGCCGAAGGCCTTTACCGGGTCTATTACAACCGCTACGAGCAACCAACTCAGGCAACAAGAGAACTGGCAAACGTAAGGCAAAGCGTTGCCCCTGATGCTTGGATCCTTTCGCGTTAAAGACTTTTAAAAATTAAAGAAGAGGCTGCCTCGCAAAGGGGCAGCCTCTTCTTTTTTTCCGCGAAAGCGCAAGATTAATCCTGGCCGGGCACCAGGAACTTATCGCCAGTTACTTGTATGATCAGGCGCAGCCACCATTCGGGGTATTGCGGATGCTCAACGATAGGATAACGGCCATAACGGTTGGTAAGAAACTCACCGTTTTCTTCCTTCTTCAGGTTGCCATCAAGGTGTTTTACCATTAAAAAACGGAAAAGCTGCTCCCAGCGCTCCACGGTGTAATTGCCCGAGTTTACTGAGAACTCCGTTACAAATTCGCGTGCCAGTTCCGGGTTGGTTTTGAAAAGCTCTGTTGCAGTTTTGTCTATTGCCGGTACCATGGCGAAAAAGCGGTTTTCGAGTTCGCTCTGGGCTTTCTGGACATCAGGCATTATCATGCTGTACCGCAGGTAAGCGAAGTGGGCAACTTTGTTAAATACCCAGAAAGCGGCATCTTCAGAATACTCAAGAATACTGCCATTGCCCACGGCAAAAGTTTGGGGCACGCGCTGCATTCCGGCATACATTGGCACATATACGGTAGAGTTGGCATCGTCCACACCAAACCACAAAATGCCACCCACCGGATCCGGGTAATCTTTGCGCAGCTGGGCGATATATGAGAAGGCAGTTTGCTGGGTGGCGGTAGTGCGTTCGTGGAAATATTCTTTGCCATCAACCTCCCAGGTAAGCGGACGCCAGCGATAGGGCAATCCCCAGGGGCCAGCGCCGATATCACCACTCATATCGTAATCCGTACCTCCCAGGTAGTCGCGCTTGAAACTGATCAGATCCTGCACCGACAATTTGCGTTCAGGCTTAATGTAAAGCGGCATACGGTTGTCCATATCGTAGCCCATGGCATAATCCATATAAGGCTGCATTTCGCTGCTTACCTCCTTAAACATGCTCCATACGCGGGCTTCGCAAAAACGGGCCGAGCCAAAATCGAGCGGTGCATAGGCATCGGAGAAACTGAATTCTGCATCAGAACCAGTAAAATATTCCTTGCGGCGGGCAAAGCTCACCACGTCGTGAGCATATACGGTAGAAATGCCGGGTTCGTTGATCAGGTGCAGGTTTTTGCTGCTGATAGAGGTTTTTAGGTCTTCGCGATCGAAATTCATGATACGGGCATGGTTGGCATGGGCCGAAATATACCCATCGGGAATGCGAATGGCCACCCATACAGCGCCTTTATCGGCATTATAATATTCGCGGGTGCGGCGGTTGTATTGCCAGTCTGTTCCTTTGCCCACAATCTCCATGATCCAAACCTCATTGGGATCGGCAATGGAAAACGACTCTCCCCCACCATAATACCCATACTCCTCTACCAGTTCGGCGATTACCTTAATGGCTTCGCGGGCTGTTGCGGAGCGCTGCATGGCCATAAACATCAGGCTGCCATAATCGATACCGCCGGTGGTGTCATTGAGTTCGCGCCGGCCGCCAAAGGTGGTTTCTCCAATGGCTACCTGCTTCTCGTTCATAAAGCCAATAACCGTATAAAGATGCGGCGGATTGGGAATTTTGGCCAGGGGCTTGTGGCTTCCGCGGTAGTAGGCCTGAAAGTAAGAACCTTCGGGCTGAGGGCCACCGGGCAAGTAATACAACTCGCCGTAGCGAATGTGAGAATCGGCGGCATAACTGATCATGGAAGAGCCGTCAACAGAGGCTCCGGGAGTAACCAGGTAGCTGGTACAGGCAAGGGAAAAGCCTGCAATAAGGCTGAAAAATGCTGTGAATAAAACGCGAATGGATTTTTTCATTGTTATAGAATTGATTGATAATTTTTCGGCGTTGGCAAATATAACCAAAAAATCCTCAAGGGTTTAACACCCAAAACGCATAAACACAAATGGGATTACTGAAGAATATTGCAAATAATTGAAACCAAAAAAATCTTAATACATCTGAAACACAAACATTTGGCATTAATTATTGTTATTTTTGCACCCTTAATGGAAAATAAACAAATTAATTTATTGAAATGAAAAACTATTTCATATTTCTACTTGTAATTATTCAAACTGCCGTTAATCCGGTTTTAGCCGAACGGCTCGAACAGCGTCCGGTCACCGATGCCAATGTTTTCGGGCATGTTATTGATGCCGAAACTGGCGAGCACATACCCTTCATTAATCTGCTGATTGAAGGTACCCGCATTGGAACCATTACAGATGCCACCGGGCATTATATTTTAACCAATTTGCCCGTGGGCGACCATGTGCTGATTGTGCAGGGTATGGGATACGAAACAGCCCGGGTGGCTTTTACAGCCGTTGCCAGGCAAACCATAGAAGTAGATGTGAAGGTAAACTCCACCCACATTAACCTGAGCGAAATCATTATAACGGCCTCACCCACGGCAAGCGGGTTCCGTTATCAGCCCGACAAGAGTTTTATTGGCGAAGACCTTCAGCGCCGCAGCGAAGCCTCTTTTGGCGAGATGCTCAACGGCGAGCCTGGAGTTGCCATGCGCAGCATGGGCTCGGCACCTGCCCGCCCGGTAATTCGCGGCCTCGATGGCGACAGAATACTGGTACTGCAAAATGGCGAGCGTATGGGCGATATTTCTGAAACTTCGGCTGATCATTCCATTTCGCTCGATCCCCTTGCTGCCAGCCGCGTGGAGGTGGTTCGCGGTCCAGCCAGCCTGCTGTATGGTTCAAGTGCCCTTGGCGGAGTTATTAACCTGATGACCACCGACATTCCCGACGATGCCGACATGGGAACCAGTGGCGTATTTTCTTTGCAGGGGGCCACCGTAAACAGCATGGGTGCCGGCTTTGGACGCATTACCCAGGGCATGGACAACTGGGCCGCCTCAGCAAGATTTTCTTACAGGCAAGCTGGCGACACCCAGACCCCTGGGGGAATTATTCCCGATACTGGCATGAACAACTACGACGGTTCTGTTGGATTTGGCCTGAAGAAAGGCCAGAACGCAGGGGGCCTCAGCCTTTCGCTCACTGGTCAGAATTATGGGCTGCCAGGGCACAGCAATCACCCCAGCGAAAGGGTGGAAATTGCCATGCAGCGACAGTCTCTTCAAGGGCGATGGAACTACCAGCGCAGTGGCTTTTTCGATCGTGGACAACTGCGCTTCAATGCTTCCAGAATGCTGCAGGACGAGCTTGAAATAGAAGAAGCCGAGGGCATGGAAGAAGAAAACATTGAGCTTTCTTTTGAAAAATACACCCTTAGCAGCACTGCCACCTTGCAGCACAAGCCTTACAGCATATTTGCCCGCGGCGCCTTTGGCATGAACCTTTATGCACACAGCCTCGATGTTAGTGGCGATGAGGCCTTTACCCCGGGCGAGCGCCGAATGGCATTGGGCGTTTTCACTTTCCAGGAAATCCCACTAAGTAACATATTCAGGCTGCAGGCAGGCATTCGGTTCGATTTGCAGCACACTGGAGCATTGCCAAATGACATTTTTCCGCAAGCCAATGAATCGAGAAATGCCTTTAACTACTCAGGTTCTATTGGATTAAACCACCGCCCACTTCCCGGTTGGGAGGTAGGAGGCCAGTTTGCCCGTTCGCACCGCAACCCCAATATACAGGAACTTTTTGCCCATGGGGTACACCTAGGTGCCGGGGTTTTCGAAATAGGCGATCCGACACTCAAGGACGAGATTGGCAATGGGGGTGATTTTTTTATTCGCTACGGCAGCGAAAAAATGGAGTTTGAACTGGCAACTTTCGTCAACCATTTTTACAACTTCATCATTTTTGTACCCACCGGCGAGGAAGACGAGGACAGCGGCTTTGCCATATTTCGCTACGAAGGCGATGAGGCACGCCTGATGGGAGGTGAGATTTCACTGGGATGGATGCCCACAGAAAGCCTTACCCTTGGCCTGGGGTTGGATTATGTATATGGACGCCGCATTGGCAACGGTAAGGAAGACCTGCCGTTTATTCCGCCCTTGCGATTCCGGGCCGATATTGAATACGACTTTGGCTGGGGCTGGCTGGGCGCCAAAATGCAGGCAACGGCTACACAAAACCGTGTTGCTCCTGAAGAAGACATTACACAGGGATATACCCTGCTGGGTGCTTCAGCTGGTTACCGCCTCAACAAAGCGGGTCGCCACGTAATTATACTCAGGGCAGACAACCTGCTGAATACCAGCTACCGCGATCACCTCTCACGCATGGAAGACCGCAACTATCTTATGCCAGGCAGAAATATCAGCCTAGCCTACCGCTGGTTTTTCTAAACTTTGGCACGACATTTGATTATTTCTAACCAGACACGAATACCCCCTATATATTTTCTCTTCATGTTGTTTTGGTTTGTTTGCAAAGCCCGGTTCTGCCGGGCTTTTGTATTTTTTGGCATGGCCTTGCGTTTGTTCCTTATCTTTGCATAAAACACAACAAATGTCAGAACCCCATAAGAAACTTTTCCTGCTCGATGCTATGGCATTGATATACAGGGCCTATTATGCCTTCAGTAAAAACCCCAGGATCAATTCAAAGGGGATGAACACCAGCGCTATCCTGGGTTTTGCCAACACCCTTACCGAGGTGCTAAAAAAAGAAAACCCCACCCATATTGCCGTAGCTTTCGACTCGAAGGCGCCAACGGTAAGGCATACCGATTTTGCCGCATACAAAGCCCAGCGCCTGGAAGTGCCCGAAGATATTATTGCCTCCCTGCCTTATATCCGCAAGTTAATTGAAGGTTTCAATATACCGGTTATTGCCTTGGATGGTTACGAAGCCGACGACATTATTGGCACCCTGGCAAAAAAAGCCGAGAAAGAGGGTTTCCGGGTGTATATGATGACACCCGACAAGGATTTCGGACAATTGGTTTCTGAGAATATTTTTATGTACAAGCCTGCCCGCATGGGCAACGGGGCTGAAATATGGGGTGTGAAGGAAGTTTGCGATAGGTATGGCATCGAACGGCCCGAACAGGTAATCGACCTGCTTGGCTTATGGGGCGACTCTTCCGACAACATTCCGGGCGTTCCCGGTATTGGCGAAAAAAAAGCCAAAGACCTCATCCGCCAGTTTGACTCCATGGAGAACCTTTTGCAAAACCTTGATAACGTTAAAGAAAAAAGAAGTCAGCAAAACTTACGCGATTTTTCCGATCAGGCGATTATGTCGAAAAAACTGGCCACCATTATCCTCGATGTGCCTGTTGAGTTTGATGTGGAGGCCCTCAGGGTAAAAGACCCCAACGCCAAAGCCTTGCTGCCGCTTTTTGAGGAGCTTGAGTTCCGCACTTTTGCCAAAAGGGTTTTCACTGACACCGAGATCATTCCCGAAGAAAAAGCAAAAAAAGCAGTGCAAGAAAGCGGCCAAATGGACCTCTTTGGGGGATCCGGCATGTTCGACGACGAAGCTTCGGCCGAAGAAAAACTGGAAAAACTCCTTACGGAAAAGAATTATAAGACCCTTAGCGAGGGCAAAGAACTTGATGAGTTACTTTCCCAAATCGTGAAGGAAAAACACTTTTGTTTCGACACCGAAACCACAGGTCTCGACACCATCGATGCCCAGCTGGTTGGCATCGCCTTTTGCCTGAAGGAGGGACAGGCCTGGTATCTTCCGTTTCCTGAAGATCAGGAAAAGGCGCAGGAACTGGCAGGCAAGCTCAAGGAGATTTTTGAAGATTCGACCATTGAAAAGACCGGACAGAACCTGAAGTTCGATATCGCGGTACTTCGCAACTACAACATACGCACTGAAGGAAAGCTTTTCGATACCATGCTGGCCCATTACCTGCTGCAGCCTGATATGAGGCACAACATGGATTTGCTTGCCCAAACCTATTTGAACTATACCCCGGTAAGCATCGAAGCCCTGATAGGTCCCAAGGGAAAAAATCAGCAAACCATGCGTTCGGTGCCACTGGAAAAAGTAACCGCCTATGCCTGCGAAGATGCCGACATTACTTTGCAACTGCGACAAGTTTTTGAACCCATGCTAAAAGAGCAAAAGCTTCTGGAACTTTTCCACACGGTTGAAACGCCATTGGTCCCGGTGCTGGCCGAAATGGAACGCCACGGCGTCAGCATTGACGAAAAAGCCCTGGACGAGTATTCAAAAGTGCTCGAGAAAAGTATTGCCACCATTGAAAACGAAATTTACGAACTGGCAGGTGTAAGATTCAACATTGGTTCGCCCAAACAACTTGGTGAAATTCTTTTTGTCCGGCTAAAAGTGTCAGAAACGGCAAAAAAAACCAAAACCAAGCAGTATAGCACCAGCGAAGATGTGCTTTCCAAGCTGGCCGACAAACATCCTATTATCAGCAAAATTCTCGATTACCGTTCGCTAACCAAACTCAAGTCCACTTACGTGGATTCTTTGCCCAAGCTGGTGAATGAAAGAACCGGCCGCATACACACCTCCTACAACCAGGCGGTGGCAGCTACCGGCAGGCTGTCTTCGAACAACCCCAACCTGCAAAACATTCCAATTCGCACCGAAGAAGGCAGGCTCATTCGCCAGGCCTTTGTGCCGGGAGGCAAGGAGTTTACGCTGCTGGCCGCCGACTACAGCCAGATCGAGTTGCGGGTTATTGCCTCCATGAGCAAAGATGAGGCCATGATGGAAGCCTTCCGGCAAAATCTCGACATCCATACCGCCACCGCTGCCAAGGTGTACGAGGTGGAGTTGGCCGATGTAACAAAAGAGATGCGTCGCAATGCCAAAATGGTAAACTTTGGTATTGTGTATGGCATATCAGCCTTCGGCCTTGCCGAAAGGCTCAATATTACCAAACAGGAGGCCGCCCAGATCATTGATCAGTATTTTGAGAAATACCCGGGCATAAAAAAGTATATGGAAGACACCATTGCCTTTGCCCGCGAGCACGAATATGTTTCCACAATTTTAGGACGCCGCCGCTACATTAAAGACATTAACAGCGCCAACGGCATGCTGCGGGGTTATGCCGAGCGAAACGCCATCAACGCTCCGGTGCAGGGATCGGCCGCCGACATGATCAAACTGGCCATGATTGCCATTGACCAGGAAATGCAGAAAAAGAAAATGAAGTCAAGGATGATCATGCAGGTGCATGACGAACTTGTTTTTGAGGTTCACCAAAGGGAAATCGCAGAAATGAAAGCCCTGGTGGAAGAGAAGATGAAAACGGCCATGGTACTGGAAGTACCGGTAGTGGTGGAGATGAACACCGGAAGCAACTGGCTGGAAGCACATTAAAAAAAAGAGGCTGCGAAAAACAGCCTCTTTTTTTTATCCTCCTACTGCATTTTTATAATGCTCGTATCGTTCAAGAATTTCGTACACGTACTGGTAAGGCTCCTCACCCCTGGCAAATCCAAACCGGACCACCTCGTCCTGGTAATACTTGGGCTTTGATTTGTTGAGGATAAAGTAGTCCACATTATCTTTCCAAATATTAGGATCTTTTTCGTACTTCTCGGCCAGACGCCGGGCATCGAGCACGTGCCCAATGCCTACGTTATAGGCAGCAAGCACAAACTTGATCCTTTCGTCGTCGTCGGCCACCTGTTCCTTCAGTATATTGTCGAGCCAGCGCAGATAGCGCACTCCGGCAAGAATATGCTCAGGCACGCTGGAAGCTGAATCCACATTGAGGGTTTCGGCCGTAGTAGGCATTAACTGCATAATACCCATGGCTCCTGCCCAGGAAACCGCATCATGGTTAAAGCGCGACTCCTGGTAAGCCAGTGAGGCAATGAGGCGCCAGTCCCAGCCAACAATGCTGGCATACTGTTTAAAGTAGGTATCGAAAACAGAAATATTGCCGCCGCCCAGCGAGTTGTAGGAGCTTTTGGCTATATACAAGCTACGCGGATTGTTGTAATATTTGCTGTAAATACCTGCAAACTGGCTGGTTGCTTTAAAATCGCGCATCCATTCATTAATTGCCTCGAGCAGCAGGGGCATATCTTTTTTTACAGCCCACGACAGGTTCTGGGGAAAACTCAGCGGCGTGCGCGTATCAATACCGGCATAGTAATTCTGGTTGATACGGGCAAGCTGTTCGTCGCTCACGGTGTACTCAATCTCTCCATGGGCAACCATTTCAATAAGCTGCTCCACTTCAAGGTCCATTTCCACAATCTGAATGGGGTGGCCAATCTCTTCCATGAGGTTGCGAAGGCGCTCCACAAAAGCTGAATTGCGCTGCACATGGACGGTCTTCCCGGCCAGATCGAGCTGGTTGCGCACCAGGCGGTCTTCAATATCGGAGGAGCGCATGGCAAGCCAGTTGGCTGGTTTACGCTGTACAAGCACCTGGCGCGATTGGCCATGGGGCTCAGTAAAACTTACAATACGGCTCCTCGATTTGGTAACCGTAAGGTCAAGGGCAATCACATCACATTCATTTTCTGCCAGCAGGCAGTTAAGGTTTTCTTCCAGGTCGTTGGTGGCATACACCTCCAGTTCAACCCCTATATGAGCGGCAAAAAGCCTGAGTAATTCAAGGTGAAAGCCCATAGGTTCGCCACGATACACAAAATAATTGGTAGAATTGTAGTTCGTGGTAGCCCTCAGCACGCCTCTTTCGAGGATCTGAGGAAGGTCTACGGTTTGATCCTTTTCTATTGCCGACAACTGATCTTCGGACTTAAGTCCGCGTATGATAAAAAATACTGAGAAGATCAGGAGGGAAAAGGCAACGAAGAAGAGAATCTGTTTTCGTTGTGTAAGCATTTAAAAAAATTTCGTTGCTACTAAAAAGCCGACAAAGGTACAAAAAAAACCAATACCAGCATACTTAAATATATTTGGTTCAAATACAATAGATAAAGTTAAGTTTAAATCCGCTTAAAACTTTGTTTTCATTTACCATTTTATTAACAGCTGCTTGCGTAACTTTGTTCATAAACAACCAAAGCCCAATAAAAACAACCATTTTTTCTTTCTCTTTCAAAATTTTTTGTTGATAAAAACCTTTGAACGATGGCATTTAACAAATACCGGGCCATAAATTTTTGATGTCAGGTTGGGCATTTGAAAAAATTCATGTAGGTTTGGGTGGCCTAAATCAGAAAGGAATTTAAATGTTTTTTAAAGATGTGGTGGGTCACGAGACCCTCAAAAAACAACTGATTGTAAATGTTTCGAAGAACCGGATCAGTCATGCCCAACTATTTCTCGGGCCTGAGGGATCGGGTAAGTTAGCCCTGGCGCTGGCATATGCCCGCTATATCCACTGCCGCAACCGAGGCCCTGAAGATGCTTGCGGAAGCTGTCCTTCGTGCATCAAATTCAACAAACTCGAACATCCCGACCTGCACTTTTACTTCCCAACAGCCAAGGTTAAAGGCATGGATGATGACGAAGAAAAAAAACCACGCAGCAAGCTGTTTTATGGACCGTGGCGCGAGATACTGCTGGACTCTCCTTATTTCCACTACAGTGACTGGCTTGAAAAACTGGGCGTTCAAAACCAGCAAACCATAATTTATTCTGAAGACTGCAACGACATTATCAAGGACTTGGGCCTGAAAGCCTTTGAAAGCCCTTATAAAATTGTGATCATATGGATGATAGAAAAGTTGCAGCATCAGGCTGCCCCAAAATTGCTTAAAACATTGGAGGAGCCGCCCGGTGGCACGGTGTTTCTTCTGATTTCGGAAAACAAAGATGACATCCTGAAAACCATATTGTCGCGCGCCCAGTTGGTAAAGATTCCCTTGATTGCCGATGAGGATATGGAGCATTACCTTGAAAAAAAGCTTGGCCGGCCACCGGCCCAGGCCAGGCAAATTGCCTTTCTGGCCGGGGGAAATTTTGCCGAAGCCCTACGCATTATGCAAAGCAACAATGAGCCTCAGGAAGATTTTGGCATTTTCCGCGAATGGATGCGCCTTTGCTTTCAAAAAAAGGTGAAGGATTTGCTGGCATGGGTCGACAAGTTTTCGCGCGCTGGCCGCGAGCGCCAAAAAGCCATGCTGCAATACGGGCTTACCATCTTCAGGCAGTGCCTGTTGCAAAACTATCATGCCGGGCAAGCCCTGAGGCTCGAAGGTGAGCAGCGCGAGTTCATTGAAAAGTTCTCTCCCTTTGTTAACCACAGCAACGCCCTCGAAATTATTGAAGCTTTCAATCAAGCCATCTACCACGTGGAGCGAAATGCCAATCCGAAAATTTTGTTTACTGACCTCTCCTTTAATTTGGCACGGCTGTTCAGGCAGGGCAAATAAGATTATTTGCTAACTTTGTGAGATTTTAATCCGGAAAACCCTTGGATACTATAGACGACCAGGACTTTTTGACACGCGGCTGCCGTTGTGCACCCCAGCCCCATACCAGGCAAACCCGGGTTGCATCACATGCATGCAACAAGCTGGATGCCATCGACTGGCTGAAAGACATAAAGTCGCCCGACATATACCCCGCTTTCGACCTTGTGGAAGTTCGCTTCAAAAATGGTCGTAAGGATTTTTTTCGCTGCACGCCCGATATGGACCTCGAAGCCGGAGACATTGTGGCCGTGGAGGCCTCTCCAGGCCACGACATTGGCATTGTGTCGCTCACCGGACAAGTGGTAAAACTGCAAATGAAGAGCAAGAAGGTAAACCCCGAAAGCAATGATTTGCGCAGAGTTTACCGCAAGGCCAAAATTTCTGATGTAGAAAAATGGGTAGCTGCCGTGAAGCAGGAGGATGAAACCATGTATCGCTCACGCGAAATGGCTTCACGCCTGAAGCTCGACATGAAGATCAGCGATGTGGAATACCAGGGCGACCGCACTAAAGCTATCTTTTACTATACTGCCGATGAGCGGGTCGACTTTCGCGAGCTCATCCGCGTGCTGGCCGATGCCTTCAGCGTGCGCATTGAAATGCGGCAAATAGGCATGCGTCAGGAAGCCAGCCGCCTGGGCGGTATTGGCTCTTGCGGACGCGAGCTGTGCTGCGCCACCTGGCTTACCAGCTTCAGGTCGGTATCGACCAACGCCGCACGCACCCAGCAACTCTCCCTGAACCCCCAGAAACTGGCAGGGCAGTGCAGCAAACTTAAATGCTGCATCAATTACGAAAACGACTGCTACCTCGACTACCAAAAAGCCCTGCCCGACAACGTAAACGAACTGTACACCAAAAAAGGACGGGCGTTTCTGCAGAAAATCGATGTACTCAGGGGTTTTATGGGCTACTCCTATGCCGACAGCCCCGGCAGCATTGTTATGCTAACCACCGAAAGAGTGAAAGAAATAAAAGAGGCCAACATTCGCAATGTTCGACCCAACGACCTCATCGATGAGCAGCAGGCAGGTGATCCGAATTCCGCTTCGCGCGAAAAGCGGCCATTTGAAATGGAGAACAACCTGGAAGACAGCCTTACCCGCTTTGACCAGCCTGCAGGCAAGTCGCGCAAAAAAAAGAAAAAGAACAGACCTGGAAAAAACTTTAACAAATCCTGACCACCGCTGGCCAGGCCCCAACTCCAACAACATTATGCTTTGGTCCGAAAAAAAGTTGCTTTTTATTGCCATGATGGCAATGCTATTGCTTTCTGCATGTGACCGCCAGGTGGTTTTTGAAAAAAACCAGGCGATCCCGTCCGAGGGCTGGAACTATCAGGACAAAATTAAATTCGAAGCCGAAGTAAACGATACTGCCAGCCTCCATAACCTATACATTAACATTAGGAACACCACCGATTACGGCTTCAGCAATCTTTATCTTTTCTTGGATATTGAGTTTCCTGATGGCACCGCCCTGCGCGACACCATTGAGTGTTTACTTGCCGACCGAACCGGCCAATGGACAGGCAAGGGATTTGGTAAGATCCGCTCGAACAGCTTTCTGTTTCGAACTGATGTGTGGTTTCCCGAGCAAGGAAACTATGTTTTCACCATGGAGCAAGCCATGCGCACCCAGTTGCTTGAAGGCATTGCCGATGTGGGCCTTCGCATTGAAAGAAAATAATATTTTTTTTTGCCCGTTCACCTTACAAACAAATTTTTACGATGAGCAAAAAATCAGTTTCCGGCGAGAAGAAATACCTTCGTAATTTCTGGATTATCATCCTTTCGCCTGTGCTTTTTCTTCTGCTGCTCATAACCACTATTTCAATTGGTATTTGGGGGTTTATGCCCACTTTCGAAGAGCTCGAAAACCCCAGAAGCAACCTTGCCAGTGAGATATATTCGGCCGACGGGGTGCTGCTTGGCACCTTTTACATTCACAACCGTTCCAATGTGAATTACGAAGAAATTTCGCCAAACATGGTGCACGCCCTGCTTTCAACCGAAGACATTCGTTTTCACTACCACTCGGGCGTAGATGTCAGGAGTATTTTCAGGGTCATTGTGCGCAATATTATCGGAGGCCAGCGCAGTGCGGGCGGGGGCAGCACTTTGAGCCAGCAACTGGCCAAAAACCTTTTCCCAAGGCAGGAAAACCCTTCGGTGTTTTCGCTGGCCGTTATCAAGCTAAAGGAGTGGGTTACGGCAGCCAAATTGGAGCGCAACTACACCAAAGAAGAGATCATTGCCATGTACCTGAACACGGTTGATTTTGGCAGCCATGCTTTTGGAATTAAATCGGCCGCAAAAACCTACTTTAACACCACCCCCGACTCACTTAAGGTGGAAGAGGCAGCTGTGCTGGTGGGTATGCTCAAGGCCCCATCATATTTTCACCCGGTAAGAAACCCCGAGCGGGCGTTTAACCGCAGGCAGGTGGTACTGAGCCAAATGGCCCGCTACAGCTACATCAGTCCGTTTGAGCTCGACTCCATTCGTGCCCTACCGCTCGACATGTCGCAATACCAGGTTCAAGACCAGAATACCGGTCTGGCCACTTATTTTCGCGAGTATCTTCGCCTTGAACTGAACGAGTGGAGCAAAACCCGCATTAAGCCCGATGGCAGCAGTTTCAACATTTACAAAGACGGCCTGAAGATTTATACCACCATAGATTCGCGCATGCAGAAATATGCCGAGGAAGCTATGGAGGAGCATATGGGCAAAACCCTTCAGCCCGACTTTTTCAGGCACTGGAGGGGCTATAATAATGCGCCCTTTGGCCGCGACCTTACCCAGGCACAGATCAACACCAACATTGAAAACAGCATGCGGCGCAGCGACCGCTTTATTAATATGCGCCGCCAGGGAGTTCCCGAAGACTCCATCAGGATGTCGTTCAATGTGCCGGTACCAATGACCATCTTTACCTGGGACGGTGAGGTGGACACCCTCATGACCCCACTTGACTCCATCTGGTACTACAAGCATTTTCTGAATACAGGCATGATGGCCATTGAACCTCAGACAGGCCATGTGAAGGCCTATGTGGGCGGCATCAACTTCAGGCATTTCAAATTCGATCATGTAACCGCAAGCCGCCGCCAGGTGGGCTCCACCTTTAAACCATTTCTATACACCCTGGCTATGCGCGAAGGAGAGTTCAGCCCTTGCACCGAGGTGCCCAACACCCCGGTAACCTTCGACACTCCACAGGGACCCTGGACACCAAAAAACAGCTCCGATGAGCGAGAAGGAGAAATGGTTTCCCTGAGATGGGCACTGGCCAATTCCGTCAATTATGTTTCGGCCTTTTTAATGAAAAAATATTCGCCCCTGGCGGTTATTAACCTGGTTCGCCGCATGGGAATTACCAGCCCCATTGATCCGGTGCCGGCCCTTGCCCTGGGAACACCCGACATTTCCGTAAAAGAAATGGTAGGTGCATTTGCCACCTATGCCAACAAAGGGGTTTTTATTGAACCTACTTTTATTACCCACATTGAAGACAAGAGTGGGAACCTCATAGAAGCTTTTATGCCACAGCAGGAAGAGGCCATTAGCGAGGAGAACGCTTACCTCATGCTGGAGCTAATGAAAGGGGTGGTAGAAAGCGGCACTGGAATGCGCCTGCGCTTTCGTTATGGCTTTACCCATCCCATTGGCGGAAAGACCGGAACCACACAAAATCAGTCCGATGGCTGGTTTATGGGTCTTACACCCAACCTTGTGGCGGGGGTCTGGGTTGGCGCCGAGGATCGCGGCATAAGATTTCGCAGCATTAGCCTTGGACAGGGGGCGAACATGTCACTGCCAATTTGGGCCCTGTTTATGCAAAGGGTATATGCCGACGAAAGCATAAACCTGACCCAGGAAGATTTTGAAAGACCGGCCCGCCCGCTATCGGTGGAAACCGACTGCAGCAAATACCGTCAGGACACCAGTGCGCGCGATGTTTTCAGGCGCGATGTTTTCTGAGAATTTCCCGAAACCATTAAATAATCATGCCGGCACCAACGGTTTCGTTGGTTCCCTCGTCAATGAGTATCACGCTGCCGGTAAATCGGTTAATCTGATATTTGTCGAAAAAGAAGGGTTTGGTGGTGCGCACCGAGATGCGGGCAATATCGTTCATTCCCACTTCCTTGTCGTCCTGCATGCGGTGCAGGGTATTTACATCCACCTTGTAAAGAATGTTTTTCACCACACAACGTGCCTCACGTGTGGTGTGCCTGATGCCATACTTTCCGTTAAGCTGCAGTTTTGCGGGGTTCATCCAGCAAACCATCATGTCAATATCCTGCGATATTTCGGGCACATTATTTACACGTACGATCATATCTCCGCGGCTCACATCGAGTTCGTCTTCGAGCCTGATCGTTACCGACATGGGTGCAAAAGCCTCCTGAACCGGCCCTTCAGGACCATCGATGGCTTTAATTTTTGAGGTGAAGCCTGAGGAAAGTACCATTACCTTGTCGCCGGGTTTAAAAATGCCCCCGTCCACCCTGCCAGCATAGCCACGGTAGTCGTGATACTCGTCGGTTTGCGGACGAACCACATACTGCACCGGGAAGCGACAGTCGACCAGGTTAAGGTCGCTGCCAATATGAATGGTTTCGAGCAGGTACATCAGGGTGGATCCGCCATACCATGGCATATTCTGCGATTTCTCAACCACATTATCACCCTTGAGTGCACTGATGGGAATAAACTGAATATCCTGCACTTTAAACTTAGATGCAAAACCCTGGAATTCCTTTTTGATTCTTTCAAACACCTGCTGATCGTAATCCATCAAGTCCATTTTGTTTATGCAAATGACCAGGTGGGGAATGCCCAGCAATGAGGCAATAAAGGCATGGCGCTTGGTTTGCTCCAATACACCTTTGCGGGCATCCACCAGGATTATGGCCAGGTTGGCTGTGGAAGCTCCGGTAACCATATTGCGGGTATACTGAATGTGACCAGGGGTGTCGGCGATAATGAATTTGCGCTTTGGGGTAGCAAAATAGCGGTAGGCCACATCGATGGTGATACCTTGCTCCCTTTCTGCCCTTAGCCCATCGGTGAGCAGGGCAAGATTTACTTCAGGCTCACCGCGACGCTCACTGCTAAGCCTGATGGCTTCATACTGGTCTTCAAAAATAGATTTGCTGTCGTATAGCAGGCGCCCGATCAGGGTGCTCTTCCCGTCGTCTACGCTACCGGCGGTGGTAAAGCGCAGCAGCTCCATATCAAGGTATCCGTTTCCTGAAAAATGTTCCATTACAGCCTGATTTTTAAAAATAACCTTCTTTTTTCCGGTCCTCCATGGCGGTTTCACTTCGCTTATCGTCGGCACGCGATCCACGTTCTGTCACCCTGGCAGCAGCCACTTCCTGAATAATTTCTTCGAGTGAGTTGGCAGCTGATACCGTGGCCCCGGTGCAGCTCATGTCGCCAATGGTTCGAAAACGAATGTGCATCATTTCCCATTTTTCGCCATCCATAAGCTTAACGTAATCGCTGCGGGCCAGCAGGGTGCCCTTTCGATCCACGCATTCGCGGTCGTGCGAGAAGTAAAGCGAGGGCATTTCAATGTTTTCGAGCAGCACATATTGCCACACATCCATTTCCGTCCAGTTACTCAGGGGGAACACCCTGAAGTGTTCTCCCATTTTTTTGCGGCTGTTGAAGAGGTTCCACAGCTCAGGCCGCTGGTTTTTGGGGTCCCACTGCCCGAATTCATCCCGGTGTGAAAAAAAACGTTCCTTGGCACGGGCTTTTTCTTCGTCGCGGCGCCCGCCGCCCATCAGGGCATCAAAGCCATGCTCCTCGATGGTGTCGAGCAGTGTAACCGTTTGCAACATGTTACGGCTGGCCTGGGGGCCGGTTTCCTCCACCGCCCTGCCCTTATCTATACTTTCCTGAACATGACCTACCACCAGGCGAGCGCCCAGCTTCTTGACAAGATTGTCGCGGTATTCGAGCGTTTCAGGAAAGTTGTGCCCGGTATCGATATGCAATAGTGGGAAGGGAATACGCGCTGGGAAAAAAGCCTTGTTGGCAATGTGAAGCATCACGATGGAGTCCTTGCCTCCCGAAAAAAGCAGGGCTGGCTTTTCAAACTGGGCTGCCACTTCGCGGATCACAAACATGGATTCAGCTTCCAGCTCGCGCAGGTGACTCAGGTTGTAAGATTGCATAAGGATTATTCTTTAAAAACTATTTTCGGTAATATAAAGTCAATCAACTCGTTTACAGCATCCGAGACGCTGCACTGGTCGGTACGAATCTCCAGGTCGGGGTTTTCGGGCGGCTCGTAAGGCGAGTCGATACCGGTAAAGTTTTTTAATTCACCCTGACGTGCTTTTTGATAGAGGCCTTTGGGATCTCGTGCTTCGCATACTTCGAAAGGCGCATTTACATAAACTTCGCAAAAATCAGCAGCCCCAACGATAGTGCGCGCCATTTGCCTGATGCGCCGGGTTGGACTAATAAAGCAACTGATCACCACCATACCGGCTTCGAGAAACAGCCTTGAGATGGCGGCCATGCGGCGAATGTTCTCGATGCGTCCCTCCATGGAAAAATCAAGGTCGCGGTTTATGCTGGTGCGTATAAAATCGGCATCGAACACCTGCGTTTTGAAACCCATCTCGTGAAGTCTTTTTTCAAGATCGATGGCAATGGTCGTTTTGCCCGAACCCGACAGGCCTGTGAGCCAGACCACCAGTGCCTTCTGCCCCAGCAGCCGTTCCTTGTCAAGGCGCTGCAAAAAGGAACACATCATTGAAGCGGGTTTTTTCTCCATGGGTGATGTTTTTTCAGGATTTACGGGCGTTCTCCAAAAAACAACAAGGCTGCCTTCCGGGAACTGCAAAATTATAAAAAACCCCCATATAAAAGCCCGGTAAAAAAATGCAAGCCGGGGCAGAAACAAAAGCGCCAGCTTTCCACAATTACGGAAGCAGCATGGTCGTTGTTTTTATGCCATCAATAATGCAACCTTTGCCGGTGTTTTTGGTTAATTTTGCATGAGCTGCTCTTTGTGGGCAGTTTTTCAGAAAAATATCTTGCATGATAAAATTCAAATTCTCGCATCTCCCTGCAATAGTTTTTTCAACCCTTGCGGTCCTTTTGTTTTGCGCTCCTGCTACGCTGGGTCAGAACATTCCTTTGGGGCACTGGCGGCATCACTTGCCCAACAACAGGGTAATTGCCATTACCGAAACCCCTGAAAGAGTAATAGGCGCCACAGCTTTTGGCCTGGTGGTTTTCAATAAGACCGACAACAGTGTGGAAAAAATTGACAAGGTGCAGGGGCTGACCGACTTTGGCATTACCAGCCTGGCTTATTCCGAACCTCACGATCTGTTACTGGTAGGTTATGCCAACGGCAACCTGGACCTTATCAAAGACCGGCAATTCATTAATGTGCCCGACATACGCCGCTCGTCAATCATGGGCAGTAAAAGCATTAACAACATAATGCTACGCGGCAACCGGGCTTACCTTTCTTGCGGCTTTGGCATTGTAGAATTCGACCTGGCCACTTACCTGATTCGCGACACCTACTTTATCGGGCCATTGGGAAGCCAGGTGGAGGTTTTTGATCTGACCCACTCCGGCACCCATTTTTTTGCAGCAACCAACGCAGGATTGCTCAGCGCACCGGCACAGGGAGTGAACCTGGCCGACTTTCAGAATTGGCATAAGATCAATGTCTCAGGACAGGCCAGCGAAACGATAAACATGGTGGTCTGGTACGAAGGACGTTTACTTGCCAATGTGGCAAGGTCAACCGGGGACCTGCTGTATGTCTTTAACGATTCATCATGGGAGCTTTTCAGCCCTGTTGGGCAGCCCTACACAGGAACAAGGCGTAAACTTAAGGTCAGTGGCGGTAAATTGCTGGTTTCCAACGAATCTTTTGTGGACATCTTTGATCAGAACCTGAACCTGGCAGAGCGTGTGGACAACTATTACGAAGGGCAGGTAAGGGCTTTAGATGTGATGTTTGATGCGGAAAACCAACTCTGGCTTGGCGACGTGAACGACGGGCTCATTCGCCGCAATGCACCCACTGCCTTTTTCAGGATTATTATGCCCGGGCCTGCCACTTCCAATTCTTTCGGGCTGGCCACCGGAGGCGGTAATCTTTGGGTGGCGCCGGGAGCCATTTCTTCAGGAGGAGGCAACACCTGGAACTCCAACGGGGTCTTTATGTTCTCAAACGGAAACTGGAAATGGTTTTTCGTGGCCAGTTATCCCATCATGAATGGGGTTTGGGATATTATTCGAATTGCAGTTGATCCGGGTAATCCGCAAAAAGTTTATGCCGCTTCCTGGACTGAGGGCCTGCTGGAGTTCACGCCCGACGGCCCGGTGACTCTCTGGGACGACAGCAACAGCACGCTCAGGCGCCGCACCGACATTGAAGATCACATAAGGATCGGCGGCGTGGTCGTGGACAACAGCGGAAATGTGTGGATGACCAATTCCAACACCCTGCGACCCATTGCCGTTAAAAAGGAAAACAACGAATGGCTGAGTTTCAGCAGCCAGGGCATGGTAAGCACAAGCCAGCTGGTTGGCCAGCTGGTCATCGACCGCAATGGTCAGAAATGGGCTGCCCTGCCCAATGGTGGCGGCATTTACGTGTTTAAGGAAAACAACCTGAACAGCGACAATGACTTCCAGGCGCGCCGTCTCACAACAAATGATGGTAGCGGCGGATTGCCAACCAACAATGTTACCACTCTTGCCGTCGATCATGATGGCTATATTTGGGTGGGTACTGACAAGGGCGTGGCCGTGTTTTACGCTCCGCAAAGGGCATTTTCGGGCGATCCCATCAATGCCCAGCAAATCATTGTGCAGCAGGATGGATTTGCAGGTATCCTGTTCGAAACCGAAACCATTAACGCCATTGCCGTAGATGGCTCCAATAAAAAATGGTTTGGCACAGGGCGTTCGGGTGCTTTTCTTCTTTCGTCGGATGGCCGGGAAACCGTGTTTCATTTTACGGCCGAGAACAGCCCCTTGCCTTCGAACAACGTGCTGGATATTGCCATTGATGGACAAACCGGCGAAGTTTTCTTTGCCACAGACAAGGGCATTGCTTCCTTCAGGGGGCTGGCCACCGACGCGCCCCTGGCACACACCGATGTGTATGCCTATCCCAACCCGGTGCGGCCAGGGTATTCCGGCTACATTGCAGTGAAGGGCCTGGTGAAAAATGCCCTGGTGAAAATTACTGACATTAACGGCAACCTGGTGTATGAAACCATTGCCGAGGGTGGGCAGGCCGTATGGAACGGGCAGGACCTTTGGGGGCGCAGGCCGTCAACGGGCGTTTACCTGGTGTTTTCGACCAACGATGATGGCAGCGAAACCATGGTAACCAAGATCCTTTTTGTAAACTAAAACAGAAACAAATTCCTGTTATAGCTTTTGCCCGCCATGATCGAAAAAACCAGCGGCATTGTGTTGCATCACTTCAGCTATGGCGAAACCAGCGTCATTGCTAAAATATTTACCCGTGAAGCAGGCCTGCAATCGTTTATTGTGCCGGGGGTAAGAAAGGCAAAAGCCCGCATCAAGCAGAATATTTTCCAGCCGCTGACCATCGTCGATATGGTAATTTACCGCAAGGAGCGCGATGGATTGCAGCACATCCGTGAAATCACAAACCCTGAGCCCTGGCAAAGCATTCCATACGACATCACCAAAACCTCCATTGCCATTTTCCTTGCTGAGATACTTTCGGGCGTGCTGAAAGAGTCGGACACCAGCACGGCCATGTTCGATTTTGTAAAAGAATCATTGGTATTTCTTGATCAAGCCGAGGGGCGAATTGCCGACTTTCACCTGGTATTTTTGTTGCAGCTCAGCGGACACCTGGGCTTTTCGCCACGGAACAATTTCAATGAGTACTGTTGCTTTTTTAACCTTGCAGAAGGTCTGTATCAAACCGTATATTATGGCCCCGAGATCTGCCTCGACAAAGAGCTGAGCCAGCAGTTTACCAAGCTTAGCAAGTGCGGTTTCGGAGATTTGGAGGGCATTCACTTGAAACCCGAACACCGGAAAACTTTGCTGCATAAAACCATCGATTACTACCGCTTTCATTTGGAAGGCTTGAAGGAAATTAAATCGCACCACGTGCTGGAGAGCGTGCTGCATTAGGAAGCAGCTTATTCCACTTTTTCGATAACCAAGTGGTCAAACCAGGCATTTAGCCTGCCGGTATTCCTGAGAATTATCTGAAGGTTTCTAATCTCAGCTTCAGGAACGGTGATTTGAAGCGACAGAGAATCCCACCCAGGTCGGGATGAAGGCAGGCCAATACGAATGTCCTTGTAAAAATGGGCGCCTTCATCACCGGTCAAAACCAAGGCCCCGTTGAACCATGGGGAATTTCTTTTTACTGATACCACCCATTGTTCACCAGGCTCCACCGGAATAAATGTCGAAATGTTTTGTTCTGTTCTTCGACCCAATTTCAGGCTGTACTCACCGGAAAATGCCTTTCCGGAAATACGGGAAGTACCCGGATTAAAAAAATGTTGGCCATCATTCGAAACAATAAACTGTCCGGAATCATCCATTTTTTACATGTCGAAAACAATGGTTTCCAACACCTGGTATTGGGGCTTTTCACGCTTGATGACAGCTCAACGGTTAAGAGTAAAAAAGCATTAACTTGTATGGCTTAAAAAAGTTCCAATTGTTGCTTGGCTCTTTTCTGAATAATAAAAGAGGTTTCCTGGGATTTTTTATTGGATTTTTTGGGATTTTAAAGTAAAAATTGGTGGGGGATTTAAATCTATTTCCCTATATTACTGCAATAACCTTGATCAGTAAATATGTTCTTATTTATGGCATCTTGCTGAAGTGGTCTATTATTTTTTGATTCAAGTAACACTTTTTTATAAAAAATATTACTTTTACCAAAGTAAGACTTCACTTAAAAGATAAATTTTATGCCCTAATTTTAATTTATAAACAAAATCTTTTACTATGAAAAAAATCTTTTTTTTGACCTTTGCAATTTTTGCTTTTTTTCTTGCGAAAAAGATACTAGCATAAAAGAAGAAACTCCTCAAACTGAAAATGAATTTCAGTATATCGACCTTAACTCTTTAAGAGAAAGTCCGATTTACAAGCTAATCCTTACTCTAGGTTTTGACGAATCAGAAATCCGAATTAGCGACAAATATTTAATTGTGCAAGGAGACATTTTATTTCCCCTGAGTTACTATAAAGAGATTTCAAGTAAACATTGGAGAACAGAGACCCTTGTTTCTTTTGAGAACCAAACTAACATAAGAGTAAAAATTGATAATTCAATACCGCCTACAAGCCAGTGGAGAACAGCAATCAATCAGGCTATAACTAATTGGAATAATATTCCTGATTGTAGGCTCAATTTTTCTTTGGTTACATCCGGTCAATTTGATATCTTGATTAAAAGTGATGATGGGGTATTAGAGGATTACTTATGTTCATGTAGCTGGATTCCATATCCTTATTATTTGCCAGTTGCAGCTGCTGGAACTTTCCCTGTTGGGGGTAAGCCAGGTTCTGAAATATTAATAAATCTTGACGTGGAAGATTTTGATGCGGGCCCTTTGTCCTTAGCGCAAAAGACTTACAATATTTCTCATAACATAGGTCATTGCATGGGATTTCTTCACACTGATGCTCATGTTCATGAAGGTGTTTGGTACAATGATGTTTTTATTCCAGGCACTTCATTTAATGATGAGTTTTCCATAATGAACTCACAGGATTTATGGAGAGATTGGAGCTTTTCACAAATGGATGTTTTCGCAATACAATATTTATATGGTGTTGGAAGGAGAGTTTGTTTAAGAACAAGTAATGGACATTATGTGCAAGCTTTAAATGGCGGTGGCGGAAATGTTGTTGCAAGCAGCACAAATCCTTATGCTTGGGAAACTTTTCATCTAATGGAAAGTCCTCTTTACGGTCACCCATACTACGTTCTCCAAGCAAGAAATGGGAATTATTTACAAGCGGCAAATGGAGGAGGTGGAAACGTTGTTGCAAACAGTCCAAATCCGTGGGATTGGGAAACTTTTGAATTAATTCCCGGCCAGGAAAAAGGAACCTATTTTTTTAGAACGAAGACCACAGGTCATTTTCTTCAAGCAGAAAATGGAGGTGGAGGCAACCTAAATGCAACCAGCAATAATCCATGGGCTTGGGAATCCTTTGTTTTAATAAATTCGCATTTTTAACATACATGAAAGCAAATTTATATTTGCCCCCATTTCTTTCTGTTTTAAATCAAAGAAAATTAAATTTTCATTTAAGGATATTCCGATTCTCCCCTTAAAGCTTTTTCATAATCGGGAATCTTGATAAGGTTCTCATAATTCTCGGGCCATTTTTTCTTACCGAAAATGGAAAAATAAGCCTCCTTGGTCATGCTGTCCCAGTGTAAAAGAGAAGACCGGTATTGGTTCATTTGAAACTGATTCAACCATATAAAGGCTAAAAAAATAAAAGCAGCCATCCCCTTTAGCCAAAGCTTAGAGTTGTTGGCTTTTTGAAAAAATGCTGCCAGGGGGATGGCCATAATCCCATACATGTCAATCATTGGCCTGGAACCGAAACTACCGCCATACCACCAGCACCACCAACTATAAATAATATAAATATTTAAAACCACGAAAATCAAAATGGGTAAAAATAAGGCCGGAACTTTTTTTCTAAGCCAAAAAATTCCAATCAGGCCAAAAATCATCACGGGCGTATAAATTAACCAGCCTTTTCTGAAACTAAACAGGCCATGCCAAATGTTTGGCTTTAAAAAATAAAACTTCCCCTGGTCAAGATAAGAATTGAACAACCATTGACCGGTTTGCATTTTCCAAAAGGCCATTTGAGGCAATAAAACCAGGAAAGCCACAAAACCTGCCAGCATTATTAGTTTCCAATTGTTCTTAAGCCTTTCGGCAAAGTCATTAACAGAAGCAATTCCTGTAAGAGTCGGAAACACCAAAACAATAATGTTAACAGGCCGAATCAGAACAATTAGTCCAGCAAGTAGGCCCATAACAATAGTATGTTGGATCCCTGGTTTTTTTATCCATTCCAAAGAAAAGTGGATAAATGCCGCAATTAAGGCAAAATTATACACATGCGCCATCCCAGGCTCAGAAATAACATAATAGATCAAATTGGTTGCAAAAAACACAAAGAGCAAAGTAATGCCTGTAATCGCCTCAGAATAATACCTGAGCAAAATTTTTCGCAAAAAATACAACCCTATAAATAGGTAAAAAAGGGCAGCAATAAAAATGGAAAAACCATAAGGCCAGGAATAACCGTAGGAAGAAACAGGAAGTACCTGAGCAAACATATGAGCAACTAGAAAAAACGGAAGCCATAAAAAAGCCAATCCCATGGTCATCCTAACAATCGGTTTTCCACCGGGGGCTTCCTGTAGCCAAATAGTTCCGTCAAAATTTTCAGGCAATGATTTGGCAAATTCAAAAGAAAGATCATTAAAGATAAAAGCAGCCGGAAGATAAGCATAATATGAAATGACATCATTTTGGATCACCCGGTTCTTGCCCCAGGAGTTCAAATTCTTTCCATACCAGGCAGCAGCGATCATTATGAAAATAATGGCTGCCATTGAGAAGTTTTTCTTTATCATCTCCTGTAGCTTTAACACCTCTCTAACTATTTTTTTACGGCCACCTGAATTACTGAAACACCAGCAAAACGGCTTGTAAACAGATCTAGAACACGCCAAACAGGCACTAAGGCATTGAATAGTCTTAACTGATTGTTGGGTATTATCCTTTTTCTCAAAACCTTTCCAGTGAAAAACCAACCAAAAATGGCCATAAAATTGAAATACTGTGAGTGCACAACATCAAACCCTGCAGCTTCCAATACCGCTTTCAATGATTTGCTAGTATATCGCCTGAAATGCTCAAGTTGTTCATCAAATGAATTATACAATGATTGAAAAGCCGGTACAAGAATAATAACCTTGCCTCCTTTTTTCAACATCTTCCCGGCATTATCAAGAGCCTGAACATGATCTTCGATATGTTCCAATACGTTTAGGGCAAAAATGGTGTCAAATTTACCCTGCATATCAGGAAATTTTCTGACCAAATCCTTGTCAGAAAAATCCATTAGGTTTATTCCACCCAAATTAGCCTTATCTCCAAACTTTTTCTTCAGCAATGGAAAATAACTGTTCTCATAATCGCTTAAATTGATATCAAACCCTCCATCAATGAAAAACTCCGAAATATTTCCAATACCACTACCAATTTCCAGTATTTTACCGCTGCAATGTGGTTTGATGGTTTCGAACATCCATCGATTAAATTTCCTGGCTTTAGAAATAACTTCAAGAGTCTCCGTGCCGTATTTAGAATTCCCGGTTTTTATAGTCATTGTATTATTTAAGCAATTTCAAGAAAAAAGGACATTTGCAGATTTTCAGACTTAGTCTTCACCCTTTTCAGGGACAAAACTATCGTTAGCAAAATTCTCGTCCACGTCAAGCCTTCGGAAAACCGCTACTTTGTAATCTGTTTCGAAAATGGTAAAAGGATGCGCAGGTTCAAAAAGCCCCAGCATTTCATAATACGGACTGTTTTGCAAGTCTTCGAGCTTCACCCCTTCCAGGGCCATAAAATGCCCTTCCCAAATCACAATTTCACCAGGTTTTACTTCATAATGGGGTTTGGATGAATTGGGTAGCCTGAAGCGCGATTTGCTATCGTCAAAGGGATTCAGGTCAAGAAACATCTCAAAAGCAGGGTCAGAATAGTAGAGTTTATTCTGGTTAAGCTTTTCATGGATCATAAAATCGGCGGCTTCCTTCATCACTATGTTCATGCCATCGAGTTTCTGCGGGATGCGATACCTTTGGAAAGGAATAGAGACAAAAAGCGCCATTACTACGACTCCAAAAAAATAACCTGCTAGTTTTGGGCGGGTTAAGCGCTCGAGAGATTTAAATATTGTATTGAAGCCCCGTAATGCCAGCAGCGCCCCCACGGGAACGATGGAAATCATGTAGCGGTACATGCCCAGTGATCGCCCTATACCCGAGTACCACATTACCACGTGTGCCATAAAATACAGCGCAAATGGCAAAATGATAAGTATGGCTTCATCCAAATGGCGACTCTCTCTCTTTCGAAGCAGATCGAACATTATGGCCAGAATACCAAGCGGAATCAGCAGGTAGTTAATTGCCCCGAAAATTTTTGGCCAAACATCGAAATAGTACCAGAAACTGCCCGTGCCATACATTTCGGCTTTGCCGGAATAAGGCATCTGGGTTATCAGCCAAAAGAAATCGCCAAAGTGAAAATAGCCAATAATGCTGTAAGTTAGGGTGCCGGTGAGCAACCATGGAATATGCCGGTATTGCTTTTTCACCAGGAAAAACAACCCGATAATGGGAATGATAATAATGCCTTCGGTCCGCACAAGGTGCGAGAAAGAAATGACCACGGCCGCCCAGAAGTATTTTTTTTCAAGGCAAAGCCATACCGTGGCCATAATAAAAAGCCCAAACAGCACTTCCACCTGCCCGGAAATGACCAGCAGGGTATAAATAGGAGTGAAGAAGACCAGAAAGGGCAACAATAAGCGGTTGGAGTACCCAAGCTTTTTTGCAGAAAGCCACACCAACCAGGCACTTGCAATGCCCGAAAGCAAGTTGAAAACGGATACTCCTGAATGGCCAAATTGTGCAAAGGGGCTGGTAAGCAGGGTAAACACCGGCTTGGCCCAGTGATCGAGCAAAAATGCCGGAAACTGCCATGAATATCTTGAAAAGCGATAATGCGTTACGCTGTCAGCATCGCCAACAAAGCCTTCTGAACGGAATAAAATCCACAAAAAGAAAAAAAAGAGACTCGATAAAATCAACCCAAGAGCAAGTTTCTCTTCAGGAAAATATTTTTCAGTTTTCTTAAGCATAATCGATGCTGTTGTTTTATCCCGTATTAACGACGGCTCCAAATGTTGTATTTCAGAATGCACCAAATGGCGCGGAAACCATCCTTCCAGTTGATCTTTTTTCCTTCTTCGTATGTGCGACCGTAGTATGAAATGCCCACTTCATAAATCCGAACTTTGGGGTAGCGCGAAACCTTGGCCGTAACTTCCGGCTCAAAACCGAAACGTCTTTCTTTCAGGTGAAGGCTTTTTATGATATCGGCCCTGAAAAGCTTGTAGCAGGTTTCCATATCCGAAAGATTCAGATTGGTAAACATGTTCGACAGAAAGGTCAGGAGCTTGTTTCCGATGGTATGCCAGAAAAACAATATTCGGTGAGGGTTACCTCCAAGAAATCGCGATCCGTAAACCACATCGGCATTGCCTTCGAGTATTGGCTTCAGCAGGTCTTTGTATTCGCGGGGGTCGTATTCCAGGTCGGCATCCTGAATGAGAATAAAATCGCCTTTGGCCTCTTTAATGCCGCGGTGCAGGGCTGCCCCCTTGCCCATGTTAACCGGCTGGTGATAAAACTGGATGTTGGCCTGGTGGTTGCTTTTTATGAAACCCTCAACCACTTCGGCAGTATTGTCTTTGCTGCAGTCGTTCACAATAACCAGCTCCTTTTCAATACCATCGAGCTCAACGGCCAATACGCGTTCAAGAATGGCGGTGATGGTTCGGCCTTCGTTGTATGCCGGGATAATAATCGACAGTTTCTTCATTATTCAGGTCAGTCAGAAATAATTGGTAAAAGTATGAATAAAAATTTAAGTGAAACGCGTTTGTATTGACCTCCAAAAATCCCGTACTTTGGAAGGTTGAAAAAACAGAAAAATGAAAATCAACAGGCCAAAGATACTCGTAGGGATGAAGCAAAAAATTTCCAAAACACTCTTGTTAATAATTCTTTTGGGGTTAACTGCAGCCCCTTTGCAAGCACAGACCCTGGTTATTAACGAAATTATGGCATCGAACCAAACCACCATTGCCGACGATGATGGAGATTATGCCGACTGGATCGAAATTCACAATGCAGGTCTTTTCCCGGTTAACCTTGCAGGCTTTGGTCTATCTGACAGTTACAACAATCCCTTTAAGTGGGTTTTCCCTGAAATAATCATTACCCCGGGCCAGTTTCTGCTGGTTTGGGCATCGAATAAGAACCGCACCAATCCTGATGCGCCTTTGCACACCAGCTATGCCATCAGTGCAGGGGGTGAAGAAGTAATCCTGACCCATCCCAACGGCACCCGCATTTCAGAAATACCGCCCACTCCAATGGGCACCGATATCTCGTTCGGGCATCAGCCCGATGCTTCCGGCAACCTGGTGTTCTTCACCAATCCTACCCCGGGTGCCTCAAACAACCAGCAAGGGTTCGAAGACATTCTCGCCCCACCTGCATTAAGTCTTGCTTCTGGTTTTTATGCAGAAGAACAAACCCTGGAGATTAGCCATCCTGATCCGCTTGCAACCATTTATTACACCCTTGACGGGAATATCCCAAGCACTGAATCAATCCCCTACGAAGGGGCCATTACCCTCACAGCCCAATGGAGCGACGACGCGGGCATAAACATGATCCGCACCAATCCGCCCGAGACCGACCCCCTGGGCTTTGGCTGGAAGATTCCCGGCATATATCCTGAAAAGGCCACCGTGGTAAGGGCAGCTGCCTTTCGCGAAAACTACTTTACCCCTGCCCCCGCCACAGCAACCTATTTCATAGGCATGGAACCTCCTGCCCTGCCCGTGGCCAGCCTGGCCATCGATACCTTTAAGCTGTTTAACCATTATGAGGGGATCTACATTCCCGGCATCGATTACGAAACTTTTGGCTATGGGGATGGCTTTTACGGAACCCCCTTTGCCAACTATTTCCGTCGGGGCGAACTCTGGGAAGTGCCTTCGCATTTCAGCTTTTTTGAAGCAGGCAATGAGGTCCTTTCAGAGAACGTTGGAATTCGCATACACGGGGGCGGCACCCGCGCCTTGCCGCAAAAGTCGTTGCGCATTTATGCCCGGGGAGGTTATGGCAGCGATTACCTGAGCCACCCGTTTTTTCCCAATCAAAACCACACCCAGTATAAACGCATTTTGCTGCGAAATGCCGGGCAGGATTTTTTTGGCGCAGGTGTGCACTTACGCGATGGATTTATTGAAAAGCTGGCCGAGCCTATCGGTGTGACCATTCAAGACTACCGCCCGGCCATTCTTTACCTGAACGGCGAATACTGGGGCATACAAAATCTGCGCGAACGCT
>JAHYJD010000033.1 GCA_019429365.1 Bacteroidales bacterium
AATCCCTTCAAGAGGCGTTATTTCGTAAAGGGATCTTACCTGGGAGCTGCCACCTCTTTCGGCAAAATGCCTGGTAGCGTTGTGGCCAATTACTGCAATGGTTTTTATCTCCTTTTTATTTAGCGGTAGCAGGCCGTCGTTTTTGAGCAGCACCATGCCTTCGCGAGCCACCTCCAGCGCAATTCGCTGGTGCTCTTCAACATTTCTTTTCCCCGGGCCATGGTCGGTCAGGGCTGTGGTCCGATACATCAAACGCAAAATGCGCCGCACTTTATCGTCCAAATAGCTTTCATCAATCTCGCCACTTTCAATCAATTCTTTAGCCGGCCGTGCCAGATAGAATTCTTCATATACGGGATTGAATAAATCACGGAGCAATTCGGTGCCCATTTCGATATCGGTGCCATAAAGCAGCGCTTCCCGGGTATCGTTCACAGAGCCCCAGTCGCTTATTACCACGCCATCGAAGCCCCATTCACCCTTTAGCATAATATTGTTGAGGTATTCGTGATGGGTGGTATGCTGCCCGTTTATTTTGTTGTATGCTCCCATGATGCTCCAGGCCCCGCCATCCTGCACTACCGCCCTGAAAGCGGGGAAATAGATTTCGTTCAGCGCGCGCTTACTGATAATTACATCTATGTTGTGGCGGTCGGTTTCCTGGTTGTTGGCAGCAAAATGTTTGGGACAGGCGGCCACACCCTGATCCTGCAGACCTTGCACATACCCTGTTCCCATAATCGCAGTAAGGAAGGGGTCTTCACTGAGGTATTCAAAATTTCGTCCGTTCAAGGGACTGCGAATAATGTTAATTCCGGGCCCCAGCAAAACATGCTTACCTCTCTCTTTGGCTTCATTGCCCAACACCACGCCATATTCATATCCCAAATCTTTGCTCCATGTTGAGGCGAGGCAAATTCCGACAGGCAGATAAGTTGCTTCGTCGTCAGCACCTTCCAGGGCGAACCAGCCGCGGCCATGTTCATGACGCACACCATGGGGGCCGTCAGAAAAAACAAGCTCTGGAATGCCAAGCCTCGGAACACCTCCTGATGTAAAGGACGAACTGGCATGGATAAGTTTTATTTTTTCATCAATTGTCATAAGGTTAATTAAAGAGTCAATTTTTTCTTCGGAAACTTCTGCCGGGCTTTTTCCCCCGTTAGCCTGGTCACGGCCCGATTGGCATGAAATGAAAAAAAAGGTGACAGCAAAAACGGCGAAAAGAAACAATCTGAATTTCATAAAAAGTTAGTTTTGGTGGTTAATAATAAATTCTTTAAAAAGTTCGTTTTTCCAAGGCCGTATCTCTTGAAACCCTGTAAAACAATGCTTTGTGCCAAACTTTTGCCACCAAGGCAAGGTGTAAATATCGGCAATTTATTCTTTGTTTTTTATGCGGTTCTTAAAATCTTCTCCATCTTCCGGCCTTTGGCCAGTTCGTCCACCAATTTGTCGAGATACCTTACCTGTTTGGTCAAAGGGGTTTCAATTTCTTCCATCCGGTAACCACAAATTACGCCAGTTATCAACTGAGCGTTGGGGTTCAGTTTTGCATTCTGGAAAAAATATTCAAAAGTGGCTTTCTGGTCGATCAATTCTTCAAGCTTCTTTTGGTCAAAACCGGTAAGCCATTCAATAACCTGGTGCAACTCTTCCTTTGTGCGGCCTTTGCTCTCAACCTTTGTAACGTAGTGCAGATATACTGATGCAAAGGTCATTTTTGCCATTCGTTCATCGTGTGCGGGTGTTGTTTTCATGTTAATTCAATTCATTCAAATTCATTTTATTGTAAAAAGGAAGCAATTTGCAAACTGGAATATAGCCAAAAGCAAATCGTAAATTGCTTAATAAACCGGAAGTTTGTTATAAAGTGGCATTTCTTAAAAAAAATGGACAGCTCCGGGATAATTAACAAATAACTTAAAAAGTCAAATCTATCAAGTAAATTAATTAATCCCTCAAACAGCGAACAGCAAAACCATTGCCCTTATCGTAGTTGTTCCGGTACACATCGCTCCGGTTGTAGCCCAGGCTCAGGTACAAGGCCTTGCCGGCATCCAACTCAGTTGCACTCCACCAGATACCATAGGAGCCAAGGCTGCCGAAAGCACCATTGTGGTAACGGCCGCCGCCCGGAAGGGCTGTGAAGCCGGTTTCGTTGGTTGCTCCGGTGTTTGGGGCATGCCATAAACCTGTTCCTGCTTCGATGGTTCCGGTTGCTTTTAATTTGCCTCCTGCAACATCCTCTCCACCAAGAAAACCGATTAGTTGTGTCCACTCTGCATCGGCAGGCAAACGCCACTCTGCGGGGCAAACATCCAGGGCTGTTTGCCAGTCGTACAGATAGCCGTAAGTTTCCACATATGCGTTAAGATTGCCATAAGCCCAATAATTGCCGCCTGATGGCTTGAAGGCAAGATTCTCCGCCATCCAAACCTGATCATCAATGGTTACTGTTCTGTAAATCCTGCCATCCCGCGAATCTTTAAATGTATTGGCGATATCGATATCGTCTTCTTTATCGCAACCCATTGCAAATACCAAAAGAAAACCCATAAATAACAACAACAATCGTTTAAATCTTTTTTTGCTTTTCATTTTGAATAATTTAATTGTCAGTGATGGTTTTAATTTATTTTTCATTTCCAATCATTTAATGCCGAAGGAGGCGAAAGCATGGTCAAAATATTTTCCTTTTTCATTAGAAATAAAGGCTGAAGGGGCGGTAACTAGGCCACAACGTCAGTCCGTCTCAAAACCCCGGTTGAGTCTGCCATTTGGTTTCAAATTTAAACCAATTTTCTAAACTGGAGTGGCGGTCAGCCACCCACCTATAAATAGCAGCGAAGTTATGGTGTGGCGTTTTTTATAATGGCCGGTTCAAAAACATTAGCAATAAAGTAATTATTAATGGAATAGTAAATGAAAAAAGCCAAATTAAAAAGAAAAACACCTTACCCCAAACCCCTAAAGTTTCTACGGGTGGTTTTTGAACTATGCTTTTCATGGTCTTAATGATGGTTTTTTCATCTGGTACTTCAGAATAATTGTCGGGGGTGGTCAAATTTCCTATCACACGCATATTTGAAGCCATAACTCCCCTGATTTTCCAATACTCTTCGTTTGTAAGTTCTGAAAAACTTTTATTCGTATCAAAACCTTTCTCTTTCAAATTTTTTTTCACTTTAATATTCTTTGTCCTGGCATTTATCTGCATAAAAATCAGGAAACATACTAATAAAATTATCCAGTTCTCTGTATAAATGCCATAAAACCCAAATAATCCAATCGAAACCCACAGCAAAACAATGGTAATAGTTTCTTTTTGATGAAAGAAAAGTGTTTGTATAATTCGTCCTCCGTCCATGGGTAGCACAGGAAGCAGATTGAATAAGTTTAATAATAAAAATATTGCCCCTGGTTTATACAATAGGTTATTTTCAGTTACCAAGCCAAAATAAACAAGTAATGAGCCTATAATAATTCCTGGAACGGGACCGGCTAAGGAAATTAAAATTTGTTGCCTTTGAGAAACTTCATCAATTTCGCCTGATGCATAGGCGCCCACAAGTGGTATAAAGAAAATGCCAAGGTCTTTATAATTAAATAATTTCATGGCAACAAAATGGCCTAATTCATGAACAAGAATTACCCCTATTAGCATGGTAAGGGAAATGACATCCCAGCCAAATAAAAAATAGAATGCAATACCAAAAATCACTATGCTAAATAGCGATTTTAAAATGGATTGGTTTTTATCAATAATTATAGGTTTGGAAGGATATTCAGATAGTTCTTCCGGGAAATCGACATCGTTATTCTCAAATTCATCAACCGATGTTACTCTATAGTTTTGCTCTAATTCATGGCCTGATTTTATTTCCATTTTCTTTCCAATTTATTTATGAAAAAACCCCCGCTTTTGCTTAAAGGCTGTTATGAGGTATTATTAATCCTTGACTATGTCTGTGAGTCCTATTCCAATATCAGATAGAGGAGGAATATTAAGTTCCCATAGGTCAAATTCTATGTTAAGTTGATTTTCTTGATTAAGCTTCCATTCGTAAATTTTGGAGTCCACTATTACTTTGTCTATGTTTCCATTTCCCGGTCCAGGGTCTCTCCTGAAATGAAGTAATTCGAACGTGGATATTGAATTCGATACCAAATTAAATTCATTGCTGGTGGGAATCTCATAATTAAAAATAGCCGGATAACTCAATGTTAAGGACTTGTCAAAAAAGCTTTTGTTGCTTATTGAAGGAATAATTTTTTTGAAATCTCTTGATTTGATTTGAATATTTATCTCAGTGAATGAATTGTCTGTTAATTGATCTTTGTCGAGCATAACTGATAAGACTCCATTATTAAGGTCAGCACTTATGGCTGATTTTCTAATCCTTTTTTCCTTAAGTTTGCCCTTTCGGTCAACAAAATAATTTACAATTCTGATATCGTCAACAAAACCTCCTGTTGAAAGATTAATTTCTGGAATATTTTCATTAATCAGATCTTTTGATTGACAATAAATTCTGAAAGTGTATTCGTAGATTAAATATATATCCATGAGTTTCCTGGGTGGGTTAAATAATTCTCTATCGCTCATACTATTTCTTCCCAATGTCGAGTCCATTTCGTAAACGACATAAATATTTATTTCTTCTTTGCTTAATTTCTGGTCAAAGTCTTGAATGTTTGGTTTTATTTGCTTAAAAGTATGACTTATAGCCTTGTGTTGCATACTAAATAGTCGAGGAACCGTAGGGTTATAACCTGGCTGAGATACTGCTGGATGTTGTCCGTAGGTGCAAATTATTGTTAAAAATAAAATTGCTGTTGTAATAAATTGTCTCATATTTATTTGTTTCTCTGAGTTAATTATACTGTTGGCAATAAGGCTCTAACAATAACCGACAACTCGTTGATGACATTGATAAAACCATACAAATTTCTTTCACGGTTTAAAAATATGTAATTACCCTAAATTTTCAAAGGGAAAAGGAAATTTTCGGACTTTTTTACGAAGCCTGGAAATAAGCAAGGAAGGGAAATGGGAGGTTTACTCTATCACCATTTCCACCTCCGACACGGCGGAGGCGAGGAAGAACCCGAGGGCGCCATTGTTGATGTTGCCGGGCACGTTGGCCGGGGGGCCGGTGAAGGGTCCGCCCACGGTGCCCTGGTTGCGGCGCAGGGCAATCATAAACTGAAAGTATTCTTCGGAGATGCTGAACTTCTGCACGCGGATGCGGTCGCCGGGCTGCGGGGCTTCTTCGCCCGCGCGGAAAAGGTAAACGGGAATGCTGAGGTAGCGGCCGTTCACCCCGTCATCATCGCCGAAAGGCACCTTGTTGATGGAGTCGGTTACCAGCGAGTCGTTGAAGAAAATGTGGTACATGTAAAAGTCGCGGGTTTGGGGTGGCTCCTGGAAGTGGATCACCAGAAAATCGCGATCGGGCAGTATGGGGTGCGGAAGCCGTGACAGGCTGTCGATCATGGGCACTTCGCGCAAATGCGCGCTGGCCTCATACTGGGTGTTCTGATGCTGTATGCTGAGCTGGTAGGTGGTGCCGGGTATGCCGGCAAAGCCCTGGGGCAGCAAGTAGTGCCCGGCGCTTTCCTGCGTTAGTTGCCATTCCTGGCCGCCATCCGTTAGGGTTACAAGGGCATCAGTTACACCGGGGGCCGGCTCATTGAAAAAATAGCTACTGCTTTGGGTTAAGATCACCCCCTGCGGGCCGGCCTGATCGGTGATCAGCCCTTCGACCACCAGGCGGGTGTTGCTGCTGTTCAGATCTAGCTCTATCTTTTCACTGCAAGAAACGAAGCTCGCAAGTGCGATCAAAACCAGGGCGATATACTTAACAATGCGTTTCATGGCTTAGAAAAAGAAGTTGTAGGTTACGGCCGGGATAATGGGGAACAGGTATACCTTGAAGGCATCCACTTTGCCGGGTTCGCTGCTGTCGGTCCGGAAATCGAACATCCAGGTGTTTTTACGGTAGTAGGCGTTGTAAACCGACAGGTTCCACTCGCCGTAGAAACGCCGGTCGGGCCTTTCTCTGCCGCGCAGGGTGGCCCCCACGTCGAGGCGGTGGTAGTCGGGCAGGCGGTAGGCGTTGCGCTGGGTATAAACCGGCACGATCTGGCCGCCGTATTCGAAACGCCCCGAAGGCAGGGTAACGGGTGCGCCCGTGGTATAGACCCAGGTGGCCGAAAGGCTCACCCGCTGCGAAAGCTGGTAGTTGGCCACCAGGTTGAGGTTATGGGTGCGGTCGAACGACGAAACGTAGGGATTGCCATTGTTAATGCTTTCGATCTGGCGCTCGGTGCGCGACAAGGTATAGCTGATCCAGCCCGTGAGGCGCCCCTCGAGCTTGCGCAACAGGAACTCAGCACCGTAGGCCCATCCGCGCCCAAAACGAAACTCCCCTTCAATCCTGGGGTTGAGCATGAGCCAGGCGTTGTCCTTGAAGTCGATCTGGTTTTGCATGTCTTTGTAAAACAGTTCCACCGACGACTCTATGATCCGCTGGTTTAGCCTGATATTCTGAAAATAACCCACCGCAAACTGGTTGGCGATCTGCGGCCTGATCATTTTCGATGAGGGCACCCAGATGTCGAGCGGGTTGCCGCCATCGCTGTAGCTGGCAAGGTGCAGATACTGCATGTTGCGGTTGTAGCTGGCTTTGAGCGAGGCATTCCCCGAAAGGGAAAACCGCAGGCCCAGCCTGGGCTCGAAACCCGTCCAGGTATTGTAAATCTCGCCCCGGCGATACACGGTACTGTCGGTGTAGTTGAAGTCGCTGTCGAAGTTGTAAACCGTGGTGGGCCCAATGCTCTGGAATGCAGAGAAGCGCAGCCCGTATTCGGCCGACCAGCGCTCACCCATTTTTTGCTCGTTGCTAATAAAAATACCGTGTTGCAGCGCGCCCGAACTTTCAGCGCCGATTTCCCCGAAAGGGCTGTCATCGTCAAGGCCCTTGAAAACGCCGGGGTTGAAGCGGTGGAAAAAGCTGGAGAAGCCGAATTTCACAGAATTGTTTTCGTTGGGATACCAGGACAGGCCGGTTTTGAGGCCGAGGTCGTTATTGCCCGCTTCCCACAAAAAGCTGGTGCTGCTTCCCTCCTGCCGCAGCGAATAGTCGTAGCCGCCGTACACCAGGCTGGCATCGAGCAGCCAGTTGGGGTGCAGAATGTTGTTCCACGAAAGTGCCAATGTAGTGTTTCCCCAGCCCATGGTAAAGGGCGACTGATCGCCGAAGCGGAATATATCACGCCCATTATAGGCGGTAATGTTCATCCGGTTTCGCTCGTTAATGCGGGCAAACACCTTCATGTTGAGATCGTAAAAAAACAGGCGGTTGTCAATAATGTCGGGGTTGTTGGCAAGGGGTATGAAAATGTCGGCATAGGAGCGCCTGCCAGCGGCAATGAAAGAAATCCTGTCTTTAATGATGGGCCCTTCGAGCATGAGCCTGCTGGAAATGCTGCCGATGCCACCCGAGCCGCCAAAGCGCTGCAGGTCGCCTTCCTTTACGCGCACGTCGAGCAGCGAGGAGAGCCGCCCGCCGTATTCGGCAGGGATGTTTCCCTTAAAGAGGCTGATGTCCTTTAGCACATCGTTGTTGAACACCGAGAAGAAGCCCATGAGGTGGGAAGCGTTGTAAATTGGGGCTTCGTCCATGAGTATGAGGTTTTGATCAATGCCGCCGCCGCGCACATTAAACCCTGAGGAACCTTCGCCGGCCGACTGCACCCCGGGCAGGGTCTGGATGACTTTCAGTATATCCACTTCGCCCATAAATGCCGGTACCTGCCGAATGGTCTGGCTGGGCAGGCGCACCACGCCCATCTCGGTGCGCTCCACATGCTGGCCCGGGCGCTGGTCCTGTATCACCACTTCCTTCAACAGCTGGTCTTCGGGTTCGAGGGCAATGTCGATATTGTACTGGGTGCGGACTTCAATGTTCAGCACTTTGGTTTGGTACCCTACAAATGAAATTTCCAGTAAATGGGTTCCTGATGGAAGAGAAATGTTGTAGTAGCCACTGGGGTCGGCGGAGGCGCCAATGCGCAGTTGGCGGGCAAAAACCGTAGCGCCCGGCAAAGGCTCGCCGGTGGCGGCATCGGTAATGCGGCCACGCACTAAACCTTCGGGCAAGGTTTCAGCAGTAACTAACCCACCGGCCAGAAAAAAAAGGAATAATATGAATAATAAATTTTTCAACTTCAGATAAACGGGTGGATGGATCCCGTTTACCTCAAACAAAAACCGGGGGCAAAAGTTTGCTCCCGGCAGGCCAAAACAAGTATGTTTTAGAAGGGAAGGTCATCCTGACCCTCCATGGGCTCCAGGGGTGGCTCGCCCGGAGGAGGAAAATCAGGGGCTTCATTCACTGCTGAGGAGGCCTGGGTTTTGTCGACCTTCCAGGCCTTCACGGAAGTGAACCATTTGCCATTGTATTCCCGGCTTTCAATATCGATATGAGCGGTCACTTCTTCACCCTCCTTAAGGGCTATCTGGTCAATCTTTTCACCCCAAAGGGCAATGCACACCTTTCGGGGGTACTGCCCCGGGATTTCCAGGATAAATTCCTGACGGCGCCAGGTGCCGTTGCGTCCTTGTCCGCTTTGTTCCTGCAAAATTTCAACTACTTTTCCGCTGATTTCCATTCTTAATTTAATTTTGATTGATTAAAGGTTCAAAATTACAATTATTATTGCAGCAGGCATCAAAATGATTCTTGTCAGTAAACAACAGGTCTATGATTTTAAAAATTGTTGGTAATAAAAAAGTTATTTTCATTTTTTTGATCTTGCTGATTGCCAGCGGCTGCCAGTCCCAAAAGGGCTTGTCGGAAAAGTTGCCGCTTCCTTATCCTAACAGCCGTTTTTCAGAAAGCAGTGGCGTGCTGATCCATTATCGCATCTGGACGGTAGCGCAAGATCGCCGTAAGGGCAGCGTGCTCTTTTTGCATGGCTTCAGTGGCTCCACCTTCTCGTGGGAAAAGGCAGTGCCGGCACTGCAAGCCGAGGGCTTTGAAGTGGTTGCCCTGGATATTCCGCCCTTTGGTTTCAGCGATAAATCGCCAAAAGTAAATGCATCGGTCACGGCAAGAGCAGCGCTTTTGCTTCAGTGGCTCGATGAAAATTTTCCCGCGAGGGAGTGGCACCTGGTAGGCCACAGCATGGGTGCGGGTGTAGTGCAGGCTATGGCCCTGATGCAGCCCGAAAAAACAGCCAGTGTGGTGTTTGTGGCAGGAGCCATTTTTAACCAGCTTAAACCCAGCGAGAGACAAAGTAATTCGTTATTGAGATTCAGGCCGGTACAGGCTTTTGTGGGAAACCTTGCGGAGACTCATTTTATTTCCCGCCGCCGCATTGCCCAACTCCTTGAGTCAGCTTATGGAAGCAAGCCCGAACAAGAAGCCATTGAGGCCTACTACCGTGCCCTGAAAATTCCGGGAACTGCCAGAGCCGTGCTTGCCGGATCTAACAGCAGTATGGAGATAGCATCATTGAATGCGGCCGATTTGCAACTGCCTGTGCTGGCCATTTGGGGTGAAAATGACACCTGGGTGCCATTGGCTTCGCGCCAGAATGTTCTAGACCGGATGCCAAATGTGATGCTGAAAATCATTGAGAATGCAGGACACAACCCCATGGAAACTCACCCTGAAGCATTCAACAAATACCTGCTGGATTTTTTACTGCAAATAAAAGAACAGTAAGAAACTATTCACCCTGACCTGCTTGCCTTTTCGACTGAAGATAATTTTCCACTTCGCGGTTAAAGGCCGCCTGTAATTTCCTGACTAAAGGGTAATCGGGCGGATAAAGCCATTCGTCAATGCGGCAGGCTGGCAGTACCTTGCGCGAAGTGCCAGTAATGAACACTGCATCCATTTGACCCAGGCTGTTTTCGGAAACTTTTTCTTCCCTGAGCGGAATAGCCAGCTCCTGACAAAGTTTCATCACGTGCTTGCGCGTAATACCGGGCAACACATCGGCCAGCGGAGGCGTGATCAATTCCTCACCCCGCACAAAGAAAACGTTGGAGCGGCTGCCTTCCGTAATGCAATGGTCCTGATCGACCAGAAGGGTTTCATACACCTGCTGCTTCTTTTTTATTTGGTTGGTATTACTGCGCAACTCCACATCCATCACCTTGGCATTGGGATTTCCCCTAAGACCGTAATGCAGCGCCAGCTCCACTCCGTTTTCAAATTCTGACGCAGAAGGGTACTGATGTTCCATAATGTAAATCATGAAAGCCAACTCCCGGTCGTTTTCCGCGGGCAGCACAACAACCTTGATATTCCCTTCCTGCAATTCGTTGGCATGGATAAGGCTGGCTACCTGCTTTTCAAAATCAGCCGGAATCAGTTCAGCCGGAAAACCGCTCAACTCAACGGTCTGCTTAAGTCGCTCTTTGTGGTCTTCAATAAACAATGGCAAGCCGTCAATAACCCTGAAAACTTCATAAATATAATGTGGTTTCGAAAGAAAGGACTCGTCGAAAAACGTCGTTTCGAGCAGCTGCCCATTTTTCATGTAAAATTTTCCAAGGCATTCGGTCATATCCGATATTTTGCGGCAAAGGTAAGGGTTTTTGATTTTTATGGCCAGAGGTGGGATAAGACCAATTAATTAATTTTTAAAAAAATTTAAACCTCTTTTATTCAGTGTTTTACTATACAAATGCAGATAAAAGAATTTCTTTGTTATCATATATGTGCTTATTTTTGGGCAATCCTAACTCTTTTTCCTTCAGGAAACTAAGGGTAAAAAGAGGTCTAATTAAAAGCTAAAAACGACTAATCTTGTTTCATTTCTACTAAATAGCCATTTAAATTCATATTTTTTTTACCAAAAACAACACACAATGAAGAGAATCTTTACTTTTTTGATCATTTTGCTTATTGCAGCAAGCGTTGCCGGTCAACAAAACAATTACCGTTGGACACTGACCGGCGGAGGTTTAGGCGCAGAGATTGCCGAAGGGGTTACAACCGATAATGCGGGTAATGCATACATTACTGGGGCATTCAGGTCTCCAATGACAATTAATGGTGCAGAATTTCTTTCAGCCACCACATTAAATACCATGTTTCTGGCCAAAGTTTCACCAGAGCAGGAGATGATTTGGTTGGTTACAGCTGAGGCCGATGGGAACACTGGCGCAAGTGGTTTTAAAACCGTTTACCAGAATGGCTTTGTTTACCTAATGGGTGACTTCAGGGGCAATGCCACTTTTTTCTCAGCCGACTTTTCTGAAATAAACCTTACCTCAACAACTCGAGCCCTGTTCATTGCCAAATATACTGACTCGGGCATACTTGAATGGGTCCGCAAAATGGAGTCAAGCAATACTATTGGGATTATTCCAACAGGTACTGCAAATAATATGGTTGTGGATGATGCCGGGGCAGTTTATTTCACCACTCATTTCCGCAACGACATTGACTTATCCGGAACACTGGTTGAACCTGACGCAGAACTTGGCGGGACAAATTATTTCTTCGTGGTAGCCAAGTTTGATGCCCTTGGTGCATACCAGTGGCACTGGAACTCGACCAATACAGGCGACGACCGGGGCGAAGCCATTACCCTTACCCCAGATGGAAACGTTTTATTTGCAGTAAGGTATGCCAGTTCGCTTTCGGTAAATGGCGTGACCACTGAAAATGGAACCGGGGGTTTGGCGCTGATCGAACTTGAAGCCGACGGAACTTATGTTTGGGATCATCACCTTCTAACCGGAGCTACAAACCAGTCGGCTATTACCGGCCTGGAAAGCGATGCCGATAACAATATTTACGTGGGAGGTCAAAGCCGCACTACCCTTACATGGGACGAAGAAACGGTTTTCGAACCTATTAATGCCACCCGCCTAAGCGCAATGCTCATTAAATTGAACGCCGAGCGGGAAATAGTCTGGGCCAACTTCTTCGGTAATCCCGACCAACACGACAACCTCGCCACCGTTAAACTGTCGGCCGAAGGCAAGGTTTATGTGGCAGGCGTAGTAAGAGGGCTGGTAGAATTTAATAATGACCTGAGTATTGAAACCAATGGGGAATCAAATGATGCCTTTTGGGCTGCATTTACTCCCGAAGGACTGGCCATTGAAGCCGGTACTTTCGGAGGACCCAGTGCGGAGGTTCTCTCAGATATGGCCATTTCGCCCAATAACGACATTTATCTTTTCGGGCGTTTCCAGAATGATTTCCATGCTGGGGAAGACACATTCACTTCGGCCGGAAGCTTTGATTTCTACCTTGTAAAAATGGGCGACCTGAGCAGCAATGCTTTACTGGCAGAAATTCATATTGATGAAGAACCACTTGCTGGTTTTGATGCGGAAGTATTTTCCTATGAGCTTGCCCTTCCTGCTGCAGCCACCGATGTTCCGATTGTTGCAGCCCTTGCAGCCCATCCCCTTGCAGAAGTTACCGTGACACAGGCGCAAAACCTTGATGGAACGCTGGAAGAACGCACTGCCGTTATTACCGTAGTGGCAGAAGACCCGGAATTTACCAGCGAATATACCATAACCTTCCGCCTGAAAAGCAGCGATGCAAGCCTGGCTGCAATTCACATTGATGATGAGCCCCTTGCTGATTTCGATGCAGAAATCTTTGAATACCTTGTCAGCCTGCCCTTTGATACTCAGCAAGTACCTGTGGTAGCGGCCTTAGCCACAGATCAAAATGCCCAGGTCACGGTTGTGCAGGCGCAAAACCTCTTTGGCACTGAAGAAGAGCGCACCGCTGTGATTACCGTGGAGGCAGAAGAACCGAATTTTACCAGCGAATACACCGTCACCTTCCGCCTGAAAAGTAATGACGCCACCTTGGCCGACATCTTGCTGGATGGTGTTTCCCTCGAAGAATTTGACCCTATGGATGTACAGTATTTCTTCTCATTGAATCATGATGAAGAAATTCCGGTTGTGACCGCTTTGGCGGCAGATGAGAATGCCAACGTGTTGGTGGGTGAGCCCGAAGACATTACCGGCGACCAATACACCACACGCTTAGTTATTACCGTAACCGCCGAAGACGACACCTACTGGCTTGAATATTTCCTTTGGTTCCGTTACAAGGACACTGACGCCAGCCTGGCCGAGATTACCCTGAATGATGTGGCCCTGGAAAGTTTTGACCCTGAAGTATTCGCCTATCAGGTAACACTTCCTGCTGGCTCAACCCAGGTTCCCCAAGTAGACGCTTTGGCTTCCAGTGAGTTTGCAGGCGTAGAAATAACCCAGGCCACCGATCTTCTGGGCGATGAGGCTGCCCGCACGGCCACCATTGTGGTAACAGCAGAAGATATGGCCTTTACCCAAACTTATTCCATTGTTTTCGATCGAGACGAAACCAGTGTAAGTGACCCGAACAGATTGGTTATTAAGGTGTTCCCTAACCCTGCAACCAATTTGCTGAATGTAACCGGTTTAAGCCCCGAAGTGAAACAAATCAGCTTAATTGACATTACCGGGCAAACCATCTGGAATAGCTCTAATGTTTCAGAAAGTGAGCTGATTGACCTCAGCAGCGTTACAGGCGGCATTTTTATGCTTCGGATCATAAACAATGATGGAGGCATTCAGGTAATCAAAGTTGTAAAAAGATAAATTGACAGATCAGGCCGCGCATAATTTTTTTCGCGGCCTGATTTATGTTTTTTTATCAGAATAATTTTCCTTCCAAATTAATACCCGCACAATGAAACCTTTTTTAAAATCTTTGCAGCTGGCAGGTTTACTTTTTCTGCTTATAGGGTGGCAAACCATCCAGGCTCAAACAGCTGCGCAAAAAGTTATTGAAGCGACTGAAAAAAACCAGCTCCACCACTTGTATGTGGAACAAAGCGCAAAGTGGGAGATGTTCGGAGAGCAGGTCATTCGTTTCAACCAGCGACAACCCGAAAAATCTCAATTTCTTGACTCAGCCAGGGTGGTTCGGCTGATGGGTTTCAGTAAGCGGGGAGAGCCCATTTATTATCAAACCTTTAACCTCGATGCTGCCCGGAGCATTAACACCCATCGACTCTGGACAGGCGGTTTTTCGGAATTGAACCTCAATGGAGAAGGCATCACGCTGAACCTTTGGGATGGTGGCTCAATAAGAGCCACTCACCAAGAGTTTGGAGGCCGGACCACGCAGATGGACGGCACCCCCATAATGAACGGTCACGCCACCCATGTGGCCGGCACCATGGTGGCTGCCGGCATGGTGCCCACCGCAAAAGGTATGGCTCCGGCTGCCAATTTGCATGTGTACGATTTTGGAAATGACGAAGAAGAAATGATTCAGGCTGCTGCAAGCGGGGCACTGCTTTCTAACCACTCTTATGGCAGACCTACCGGCTGGCTCTTCCAAACCAACCAATGGTGGTGGTATGGCGACACCCGAATTAGCAGCACCATCGATTATAAATTTGGTTATTACGGCGATGAAACCCGGGTTCGCGATGAAATCACCTATCTGGCACCCTTTTACCTGCAGGTGCATGCATCGGGAAACGACCGCCTCGACACTGGCCCGATCCCCGGGGAGGAACATAATGTATTTGACCACGACCTGGGTATTTGGGTAAAATCAACGGATCCTCGAGAAAGAGATGGTGGCGAGGATGGCTTTGACAGCACTACCGGTCTGGTAATTGGAAAAAACGTTTTGACAGTAGGTTCAGTAGCCGACGTGGTGGAATATATTGGACCGGAAAGTGTGATTCTGAGTGAATTCAGCAGCATGGGACCCGCCGACGACGGTCGCATTAAACCCGATGTGGTGGCTAACGGACAAAGCTTGCTTTCTACATGGGTGGACAATAATAACAGCTATGAAGGACGTACCGGTACTTCCATGGCCGCTCCAACCATTACCGGATCACTGGGCTTGCTGCAACAGTTAAACAGCAGGCTTTTTGGAAGTTACCTGAGGGCAGCAACCATTAAGGCCCTGGTAATACATACTACCCGCGAGGCCGGACAGCACCCCGGACCAGATTACAGGCACGGTTGGGGCCTTGCCGATATTGAAGCTGCTGCACGCATTATTCCCGAAAAGGGAAACAATACCCTTATTGAAGAAAGAAACCTGGTACAGAATACCGTTCCAACCTATACCAAAACGGTATATGCCACCGGTCAGCAACCATTGGTTGTGACGCTGGCCTGGAGCGACGTGCCCGGCACTCCGCTTGAGCCTTCCTTAAATAACCGTACTCCCCTGCTGGTGAACGACCTGGATGTGCGGCTGACGAGAATTTCTGACGGACAAGTTTTCTATCCATGGAAACTGGATCCGGACAATCCCGCTGCTGCTGCCACCCAAGGCGACAATCTTGTGGATAATGTGGAAAAAATTCAGCTATTGGCACCCGAGCCGGGTCAGTACCAGATAGTGGTGTCGCATAAGGGGACCATTGTCGACCCGGTAAATGCCACCAACAAAAGACAAGCATTTTCTTTGGTTGTTTCGGGCATTGCCGAACGTGCCACCGATCTCGCTATCACTAATGCTTATGTGCTGGGCTCGGGTTGCGATCTTGGTGTAAATACACCCGCAATAATTGTGGTTGAAAATAAGGGCCAGCAAAATGCAAGCAATATCCCCGTAAGCTACATTGTAAAAAATGCTGAAGGACTGACCGTTGACAGCGGGGTTATAGAGCTGCCCGAGCTGGCTGCCGGACTTTCTGCGGAAATGGAACTTGAGATAAATCTCAGCCAGGGCCTGGCCTTTGAGTTTATTGCCACGGTCAATTACCCAGGCGATCAGTTACCTTCAAATAATACCTTTATCAGGGAGATAATAAGTGAGAACTGGATCGTTAGCGAGGAAAGTTACCATACCAGCTTTGAAGGCATCTTATACCTGGAGGACATAGGCTGGACCCCGATAAATGCCAATAACGATGAGGCAGGTTGGAACCTTCGCATTGCCACAGCGCCCTCGCAATGGTCGAGCGATGGAAGCAATTCGGCCCGCTACGGCGTTTTTAACACCAGCGGAGAACTGGAAGTTCCCCAACAGGCCGACGACTGGCTGGTATCGACCTGCATGTACCTGCAAACCGGCGAAACCTACCGCCTGAGTTTCGATTACCGTTCGTGGAACAGTGATACTCCCGGGTCAATGAAAATCATGATGGGATTCGGATCAAGTCCCGAAGATCTCGACATTGAGCTTTTAGACCTGGGGAGTTTTGCCATGGATGCTTACACTTCTGACCAGGTTCAGTTTACTGTTCCGGTTAACGGCACCTATTACTTTGCTTTTCACGTGTACAGCCCGCCCGGACACTATTTCATTTACCTTGACAATATTACCCTGGAGAGAATGGTCTTTGCCGATATTGCTGCAACCGATATTGTGGTTGAAGCTGAGGGCTGTGAGTTCACGGACGAAACGCCTGTAACGGCCACTCTTACCAATCTGGGGATGGAAGCACAGTCTGATTTTGCAGTGGAATTACTTGTTACCCACCTGCCGAGCCAGACCCAGCAAGTCATTCCCTATACTTTTTCCCAAACCCTTCAGCCCGATGAATCCTTCAGTGTAGAACTCCTTGCTGACATGAGCTTGAATGGGAAATACAGCGTGAAACTGGTAACCCTGCTCGAAGGCGATGAACGGCCTGAAAACGACACCCTGAATATCACGATAAACAATACCAGTCAAAACCTGGCCGAGGACAATTATTTTACCGACTTCAACGGGTTCTCTGGTTTGGAAGAAATGGGCTGGAGTGCATGGAGTGGTACCACTGATGGGACCGGATGGCGCTACTATTCTGTTCCAGGTCAGTCCTATTCTCCGCCAAATAGCCTAAACATGTACAGAGCGGGCGAGGACCCCGACGAGTGGGCTTTCTCCAATTGCCTTAAATTGGAAGAAGGTGAGTTTTATCGCGTTAAGTTCTTCACCGCCACCCAGGGCAGCGATTCTGAAGAAATGTTTAGCGTTCACCTGATGCAGGAACCAAGCCCTGATGGATCTTTAATGCTTTTAGGAAATGTGTGGGTTAATACCGTCGACTATGTAAGAGAGGAATTTGTTTTCCAGGCGCCCTACACCGGGAACTTTCATATTGGATTCTACACCGACTTTGTTGGACCAAACACTTTCCAGATTTTTGTTGATGATTTTACAGTTGAATCCTTGCTCGATCATGATGCAGAGGTTCATAGCATAATACAAACAACATGGGGTTGCAATGCCTTTGATACCGAAACCCCGGTAAAGGTGGTGATTGAAAACAAAGGCAAAGAGCCCCTGATAAATGCCCTTGTAGAACTGAGCGTGGAAGCCGAACCAGGAATCCTGATCAACTATTCGCTGAACTCGACCAAAACTTTAACGACTACCGAACGCGACACCCTGATTTTCCAGGCAGACTTTTCGCAGTTAAATACCATTTTTACCCTCACAGCTGAAGTTGTGCTTGACGAGGACCAAGACTTAACAAACAATTTAAAATCCAGATTTATCAGAAATACGACCGTGGATTTAACTGCAGGTCAGGTTTATTTCAATGATTTTGAATTGGAAACCATTGATGGCACCTCGGCCCAGGTTGACCCAGCTTCTGGCTGGTGGTTTGAAAACACCAACAATGATTTCGACACCCAGGGCAACCCCATTTCTTGGATCATTCGAAAATATGCCCCCTTTGCATACAGCGGGGAGGTGTCCATGCGCAGTGGCCGCAGCCTCGAAGTAGCCGCCGACGACTGGCTTTTCTCAAACTGCCTGATTATGCAGGCCGGAGAAAGTTACTTGCTTACTTTTTATTACACAGGCAGAACAACCTCTAACGAGGAGAAAATGTCAGTGTATTACGGTACAGGGCAAACTTCGGCCGATATGGAAAATTTCCTGTGGTCAAAGACCTTTAAACTCGGCCTGAACTACCAAAAAGCAGTGGTGGCCTTTTCCCCTCCCGAGGATGGAATTTATTACATTGGCTTCCAGGCCGAAAGTGAACCCAACCAGGGCTGGATCTACCTGGATGATTTCAAAATAATGAAAAACCATGATGTGGACATCAGCCTTGATGAAATTGAAGTGCTTGCCGAAACCTGCGATTTTTCTGAGGAAACCCCGGTGCGTATATATTTCCGCAATTCCGGAAATCAGGATATAGACCACCCCTTGGTCATTTCCTACCAAATACTTAACCCGGCAGGTCAGCCGGCGGGTGCTGGTGAGCTGACTTTTGATCAGCCCCTGGCTTCGAATGAAACCCAGTATGTGGACATTGTTGCTGATCTTCGTCAGTATGGCATTTATACGATCAATGCATCCGTCAGCCTTTCAGAAGGCCTTTCTGAGCCGGAAACGGGCAATAACGCCAAGACGCTTGAGGTTCTGAGCAGTTCTCTGAATCCTGAGGCCGGTGATTTGTATCTTACTTTTGAACAATTTGAAAGGTTCGACCAAACTGGATGGACGGTTCATGATGTGAACAACGACGGTTTCACCTGGGATCTTGGTGTAAATTACACCACCTATTCATTTTCAGGCAACCGGGTAATGTATTACTCCTTCAGCTCTTTAAATAATGCAAACGACTGGCTGTTCTCAGGCTGTGCCAACCTGCAGGCCGGTTCGGTTTACAATGTGGGCTTTTATTACCGTGTGTACGACGGCGACTATCCCGAAAAAATGTCGTTTGGCATCGCCAGCGAACCACATCCCGACGCACTCATTGAGTTTTTTGAAGTGCATGAAGAACTGGTAAATTACAATTACCGCAGGGTCATTTATGCCTTTTCTGTGGAAGAAGATGGGCAGTATTTCTTTGCGTGGCACGCTCAAAGCCCCAAATACCAGCGCTTTCTGTTTGTTGATGATTTCTCATTGCGAAAGGCCAGCCAGGTTGATGGCATGGTGCATAATGTTTTGGCCAATGCCGAAGGCTGCGGTTTCAGTGAAGAAACCCCGGTCATTCTGACCTTATCCAACCTTGGCAACCAGCCATTGCCAGAAGGCAGTTTGCAACTTAATATTCAGGGACCCGACGGCAACCAGTCGCTGAGCATTCCAACCCCAGCCATCGATGTGCTTGGCATGACTGATGTGAACATAACCGCCCCTATGAACCTCCATGGCAAATATACTGTAGGATACAACCTTCAGGTTGAGGGCGATCAGCAACCCGCAAACAACACCGGCAGCAGAAACCTGTTCAACACACGCCTCGACCTGGATCAGCCTGGCAAATGGTATATTCAGGACTTTGAAACCATTTTTGCTTTACGCGAAATTGGCTGGAAAATTTTCAACCTGAACAACGATAACCGATATTGGGGACTCAGGGTGAACGACCCGCCTCTTGCTCATAGCGGACACAATTACCTGATTTATTTTACCGGTAATACCACGCAGGCGGCAAACGACTGGCTCATCTCCGGCTGTTACATGCTCGAACCCGGCCGCAAATACACGGCAGGATTCTTTTACCGGCTTGGATCAGGCACACACAGAATGCGGCTTGCCACCGGAATGGAACCAGTTCCAACAGCCATGGATAACATTATTTGGGAAGCCACTAACCTGGTACCCCCTGATCATTCCGACTATATACCTGTTAGTGGAGTTTTTGAACCCACCTTACCCGGCCCGTATTATTTCGGCATCCATCAGTTCAGCCTGGCTGGTCAAGGATCATCCATTCTGGATGACCTGGTCGTAATTGCTCAACCAGAAATTCTGCCCATTGAAGAGATCATCGACTTTGGGCAGGAGATTACCATTCATGCGCTGGCAAGTGATTCGTTGCGCTGGTTTGCTGATGCCGCCCTGACCCAGGAAATTGGAACAGGGACGAGCCTTACCCTTACCGCCAATTACAATGCTCATTTCAGCATCTTTGCTGCAGAATATGTGTATGGCATCATGGGGCCGGCCGACAGCATTACGGTGCAAATGTCAGTGGGAATCGATCAGTTGCTCACAGCAGGTAAACTGAACATTTATCCCAACCCTGCCAAAACCGATCTTACCATTCTCACTGGTGATCAATTCAGCGGGAACCTTTTTATTGAGGTTTTCAATGCCATGGGCGACAGAGTGCTTGCCACCACTATGCATGAAGCGGGAAATGGTCTTAACCTGAACATCGCTGGTTTACCATTAGGAACCTACATGATCAGAATCACCGATGGGAAGCACCTGGCCTTGGGTAGGTTTGTAAAATTGTAAAAAGAACATTAGAAATTTTAATAAATGAAAACAGGGCTTTAATTCGGCCCTGTTTTTTTATACACAATATTTTTTATTTTTAAACCCTCATTAAATTTCGCTGTCTATATTAGCAAACCTATCCTATGCAACTGAAGAGACTTTTTTTCCTGACCATTTTTTTAACGCTTTCCGCCCTGGCTATTTCACAAACCGCCAGGGTTGTTGGTTTGCGCGACAACACTCCCGCGGTGTTTGCATTTACTGGTGCACAGATCGTTACCGAGCCGGGAAGAGTACTTGAAAACGCCACCCTGGTTATCCGCGATGGCATCATCATAGACATCGGAACCGGAGTCAGTATCCCGGCTGATGCTGCCATTATCGACCTGTATGGCAAGATTATCTACCCCGGCTTCATCGACATGTATGCCGTTTGGGGTCAGAACGACACTGTACTAGCTTCACTAACAGGCACCGCTTACTGGAACCCACAGGTAAGAAGCGATTTTAGCATGGCATCGGCCATGAAACCTTCAGAGAAAGATGCCGCATCCTTGCGCTCACAAGGTTTTGTAGCAGCTCACCTGGTGCCGGCCCACGGCATTTTCCGGGGCGCTGGCGCCGTGGCCATGCTTGGCGATGGCGACCCCACCCGACTGATTGTTAAGCCCCAAACGGCGCAGGTGATCAACTTTATGCCGCCGCGAGGACCCTCGCGCGGGTATCCCACTTCCGTTATGGGAGCCATGGCCCTAATGAGGCAAACCCTATACGATGCCCAGTGGTACAAGCAGGCGCACGCTTCCTATACCGCCCGCCCGCAGGGGCAGCAAAGACCGGAAGTCAATAAAAGTCTTGATGTGCTTTCAAAAGCACTGGATACCAGAACTCCTTTCATTGTGGAAGCCACCAACGAACATTACTTCATTAAAACCCAGGAGATCGCACAAGAGTTTGACCTGAACCTCTGGATCAGGGGCAGTGGCTACGAATACCGAAGACTCGATGCCATTGCCGCCACAAAAGTTCCGGTAATTTTGCCGCTGAACTTTCCGGCACCACCCGCCGTAGATGCCCCCGAAGACGCCATGAACCTTTCGCTGGAGGTGATGCGCCACTGGTACCTCGCCCCTCAAAACCCCGCCAGGCTGGCCGGTGCCGGAGTAAGCATGGCTTTCACCACCGATGGACTGCGCGATAAAAGCGATTTTCTGAAGAACTTGCAGAAAGCCGTTAAGAACGGCCTCGATGAACAAGTTGCCCTGGCAGCCCTAACCACCAATCCGGCGCAAATGCTGGGTATACAAAGCAAATATGGCACCCTGGCAAAAGGCAAATCAGCCAGTTTTGTCATCACGGCCAAAAACATTTTTGAAGAACAATCGGCTGTCGAACAGGTCTGGATCGACGGAAAACAATACGAAGTGAAGCCGCAGCGCGAAGAGCCGCGTGGCAACTGGACGGTTACCACACCCGGCCAATTGTTTAACGTGCAGTTCAGCATCCGCGGCGAATCACCACGTTTCACTGCCGAGGTTAAGCTGGGCGAAAAGAGCGTTCGCGCCCAAACAGTCCGCTTCGACAACCAGCGGCTCATCCTTGCATTCTTAGGCGACTCCCTTGGCCTTACAGGTCACATTCGTCTCTCGGCCAACCTCGCCGGCGATGAATTGCTGGGCGTGGCCGAAACAGCCGCTGGCAGCATTTATTCCTGGACCGGCCACCGCAATGAAGCTCCCCGCGAGGAAAGGCGGCAGACCGAAACACCCAAAACCGTCCTGAACCTCGAAGATCGCTTCCCATCCATGGAGTATGGCCTTACAGGCATTCCGGACCAGCCCCGCCATGTGTTGATTCAAAACGCCACCATCTGGACCCAGGGTTTGCATGGACGCATCGACAATGGTGACCTGCTCATCAGCCAGGGCAAGGTAGTTCGGGTGGGCCACGATTTGGTGGCGCCCTCGGGTTCCATCATTATCGATGCCACCGGCAAACACATCACCCCTGGCCTCATCGACCCCCACATGCACTCGAGCATTGGCGGAGGTGTAAATGAAACAGGCGACGCCATCACCTCCGAAACGCGCATCAGCGATGTGTTCAATGCCGACGAGATTTGGACTTATCGCCTCCTGGCCGGGGGCATGACCGCCGGAACGCTTTTCCACGGATCGGCCAACCCCATTGGCGGGCAAAACACCATCATCAAGATGCGCTGGGGCAGCCTGCCTTCGCAAATGATCATTGAAGATGCCAAACCCGGCCTCAAATTCGCCCTGGGCGAAAACGTAAAGCGCAGCCCCAACCGCTACCCCAACACCCGCCTGGGCACCGAACAGATCATAAAAGATGCCTTCCTGGCTGCCCTTGAACACGAGAAGCAATGGAAAAACTACAATCCCCGATCGGGCCTGATACCACCCCGCCGCGACCTGCAGCTAGAGAGCATTCTGGAAGTTATAAAGGGTGAACGCCTGGCCCATGTGCATGTGTATCGCGCCGACGAAATGCTCATGATGATGCGCCTGGCCGAAGAATTTGGCTTCAGGGTAGCTTCTTTCGAACATGCAATAGAAGGCTATAAAGTAGCTGATGAGCTACGCGAGCACGGGGCCGTGCCCATCGTATGGACTGACTGGTCGTCGTTTAAGGTGGAAGCCGCCGATGGCATTCACCATAACGCTGCACTGCTTAACCGCGCCGGGGTAACTACCACCCTGCACAGCGACAACACCCAGCTGTCGACCCGCATGAACTGGGAGGCTGGCAAAACCCTGGCACAGGGCGTCAGCGAAGAAGATGCGCTCAACTTCATCACCTTGAATCCCGCAAAGGTGCTGGGCATCGACCATCGCGTGGGCTCCATTGAACCCGGCAAGGACGCCGACTTCGTGATCTGGAGCGGGCACCCCCTGTCAGGTTTCACCCATGCCGAACAAACCTGGATCGACGGCCGCAAGTATTTCGACCGTGAAACCGATCGGCAGCTGCGAGATCAGTTACAGCACGAGCGTGCCATCCTCATTCAGCGCATTTTAGAAGAGCCTGCCGAAAGCCGGCAGCAGGCCGCACCCACCCGCGGACGCAGACCCATGGAAGACGATCAGTAATCCCAATCCCAAAAAGCAAAATCATTGACAATGAAATTAAAGCAATATATTTTCGCACTACTATCGGTTTTATTTTTACCCCTTTCGGGGAACACCCACACCCCTGCACCAAGCCAGCAGCAACCTATAGCCTTGGTAGGCGGCACGGTTCACACCCTTTCGGGAGAAGCCATTACCGGGGGTACTGTGCTGATGGTCGGTGGTAAGATTGAAGCAGTGGGGCTGAACCTTGACCTCCCTGCAGGCACGGAAGTGATTGACACCCGGGGCAAGCATGTGTATCCCACCCTCATCCTGGGCCGCACCACATTAGGCCTTACCGAAATTGGGGCCGTACCCGTAACATCCGACCTGAATGAGACAGGCAACATAAACCCCAGCATCCGGGCTGAAGCGGCCTTTCACCCCGAAAGTAACCATATCCCCGTGGCAGCTGTCAATGGCATTGGCGTGGCCATTACAGGACCCACAGGCGGCATTATTTCAGGCTTAACTGCCGCCATGCTTACCGACGGATGGACCTGGGAGCAAATGACGCTGAAAGCGCCCACCGGACTGAGCATCAACTGGCCTAATATGGCCGATGCCAGCGCCCGCGACCAGGCCATGAAAGAACTCAACGATGCTTTCGACAGCGCCCGCCGCTACATGCTGGCGCGCAAAGCTGCCCAAAGCAAGCAGGCCATCGACATCCGCTGGGAAGCAATGATTCCGGTGCTGGAAGGCAATCTTCCGGTTATGATCAATGCCGCTGAGCTTCGCCAGATACAGGCGGCCATTGCCTGGGCAGAAAAGCAGCAGGTGAAAATGATTCTGGTAGGTGGGCGCGATGCTGCCTATGTGGCCGACCAGCTCAAAGCCAAAGACATCCCGGTGATGATCTCCCCGGTGATCGGCGCACCTTCCAGGCAGTGGGAAGCATACGATCAATCTTACAGCCTTCCGCTAAAACTGCATCAGGCAGGTGTGAAATACAGCATTGCCGGCGAAGGTTCGGCCGCCGGGGCATCCAGACTGGCGAAACATGCCGCAGCAGCCGTGGCCTTTGGTTTACCGCAGGAAGAAGCCCTGAAAGCCATCACCATTTATGCCGCCGAGATTTTGGGTATTGATGACCAGGTGGGAACCATAGAAGCCGGAAAAGACGCAAGCATTATGATCACCACCGGCAACCCACTTGAGTTAAGCACCCAGATCGAACAAGTCTTTATCCAGGGCCGTACGATCGACATGACCGACAAACACCGACAGCTTTATGAAAAATACCTGGAAAAGCACCGCCAGGCAGGAGAGTAAAAAAAAAACCGGCCCTGAGCCGGTTTTTTTATTGATTTTCAAGCGATTCCGGCAGGATTCGAACCTGCGACCCACAGCTTAGAAGGCTGTTGCTCTATCCAACTGAGCTACGGAACCAATATTATTTTATTTTTTCAAAGAACCAGCGACCCATCCCGAAGGTTCGGGATTGCTCTATCCAACTGAGCTACGGAACCATTATTCGTGGGACGTGGCAGGATCGAACTGCCGACCTCATGCCTGTCATCCGCTGGCCAGCGGACTAAACCAACTGAGCCGATTTAAAAACCAGCAAAAAGTTTAATCCGCTGGTAGTTTATTTATTATTTCTGAATAAATAAACGCCCTGCCATTTGCTGATTTCAACTGCTTTTCCCTTTTCATGGCATCAGTCTTTTCTTCAATTTCCTCAAAATAAACCAATGACCATGGCTGAAACTTTTTCGTCCATCCCTTATTTCTTCCATCATTATGAGAAGCAAGGCGTTTTTCTAAATCAGAAGTAAAACCTATATAAATTTTCTCAAACCTCTTGGAGTAAAGAACGTAAGTGAAATACATACTCAAGAAAAAAAGATCGTTCTGTTTTCGTGGGACGTGGCAGGATCGAACTGCCGACCTCATGCCTGTCAAGCATGCACTCTAAACCAACTGAGCTAACGTCCCGAAAAATTTGACTGCAAAGTTACACTTTTTCTCAATTTTTATCAGCGCCCCGAACCAAGTTTGTTGAAACTTGAACCAGGCATTGATTCCCAAAACAGATTTCTCATTTCCCGTTAAGGAAAAACAGCTATTTTCGGGAAAACTTTGAAAGGAAAAAACGCATGCAAAGATCCATCCTTATTGCAACCATTCTGCTGGCAACCATTTTTCAGACGAAGCTCCATGCGCAGCAAATCCCGCAGGAAATGCGCGGCATTTGGGTGGCCACAGTAGCCAACATCGACTGGCCATCGCGCCCGGGACTGGATGCCCTCTCACAGCAAGCCGAAGCCATTGAAATACTGGACCGGCAGAAGGAGCATGGCATGAACGCGGTGTACCTGCAGATCCGCCCGGCTGCTGATGCCCTTTATGCATCGGAACTGGAGCCCTGGTCGCGCTTTCTGAGCGGACGGCAGGGAACACCCCCTGCTCCTTACTACGATCCGCTGCAGTTCTGGATTGAAGAAGCCCACAAGCGCGGGCTGGAACTGCATGCCTGGATAAACCCCTTCAGGGCTACCTTCAGTGCCGGTGAGTACCTGCACCCCTCCCACTCCATGAACCGACACCCCGAAAGGCTGCTGCAATATGGCGAGCGCTATTACTATGATCCCGGCATTCCTGAAGTGAGGCAACACCTTTTCAATGTGGTGGCTGACATCGTGACCCGCTACGACATTGATGGCATGCACATGGACGATTATTTTTACCCCTATCCCCTGGCGGGGATTGAATTTCCTGATTCTTTATCCTTTCAGCAATATGGTTCGGGCATTTTGGAAGAGCGCGACGACTGGCGGCGCGACAACATCAACAAAGTGATCAAAGGTCTGAACGATACCATTAAGCATCATAAGCCCTGGGTGAAGTTCGGGGTAAGCCCCTTCGGGGTGTGGCGCAACAAAGCCACCGACCCGCGCGGCAGCGATACCCGGGCAGGCGTGCAATGCTACGACGACCTGTATGCCGATATCCTGCTGTGGGAAAAGGAAGGCTGGGTAGACTATGTGCTGCCGCAAATTTACTGGACCACCCAGGATATTCCGGCCAACTTCATTAAGCTAATAAACTGGTGGAACGAAACCGCCCACCACCGCCATTTATATATCGGCCACGGTTTTTACCGCATTGGGCAAAGTGGTTTCTGGGAAAATCCTTCAGAGATTCCAAACCAGATCCGCATGACCCGCGATTTAAAAAACGTGCTGGGCAGCGTGCATTTCAGCGAGCGCCACTTCAAACGAACGGATATCTATTCGGTGAACGATAGCCTGAAAAATGACCTGTATTGCATGCCCGCGCTCACGCCAAACATGGCCTGGATCGACACCAAAGCACCCGATCCGGTGTATATTTTGAGCCAAAGAGGGAGGAATATCAATTGGCAACCAGCATTGGCAGATACGCCGCTTAACGAAGGCAAACGTTTTATCATCTACCTTGAGCCTTCCAGCTCAAAAGCCGATGCCTGCGGGCCAGTTTGGTTCATAACAGGCGAAAATCATTTTGAACTACCCCGCAGACCCTGGCTGCAACGCGCCCGATACAACATGAGCGTTATAGCGGTTGACAGGATGAGCAACCAAAGCCCAAAAAGCCAAACCGTGAGAGTGAGATATTAATCTTAATTGATAATTTTTTACCCTGAGCGGAGTCGAGGGGTTCATTCTTCACTTTTCTTTTTAAAGGCTTCAATAGCCTTAATTTCCTCTTCGGTGGCCAGGCTGGCCATATATTCCTTGACTCGTGCGGGAGGTTCTTCATTTATGCCCACAAAGATCATGGCCCCGCTGTTCATGCAGTAGCGCAGGCCGGTTGGAGGTGGGCCGTCGTTAAATAAGTGTCCCAGGTGTGAACCGCTGCGCGAGTCGACCACCTCGGTGCGGATCATGCCATGAGAGCGGTCGGTACGGTAAAAAACGGCTCCCGGCACAATGGGTTCGAAAAAGCTGGGCCAGCCGCAACCCGAATCGTATTTGGTGTCGGAAACAAACAAGGGCTGCCCGGTAGCTGCCGAATAGTAAATACCAGCCTGCTTGTTATCGAAATATTTGCCGGTATAAGGCCGCTCGGTGCCTGCGTTGCGCAAAATGTAGTATGAATCAGGTGCCAGCAAGGCACGCCACTCGGCCTCGGTTTTCGAGACTTCATACTGTCCGGGGTCGTTGTCTTTTATTTTAACAGTCATATCATTGGTGTTTTTTTGGTTCTGACAAAAGGAAAAAAATGGAATGCTCAAAACAAGCGCAAACACAAAAAGTCTGTTCATGACAAATCAGATTTAGTTATTCAACTATATGAATGATAAACAGTAAGACAAAGGGGCTTGTTCAATAAAATTCATTAAATTGGCAGCAGAAAATCGCCGATTTTCATGTGCATTTACGGTCAAATGTTTATATTTACCGCACAGCCGGGGCAAACACGAGTAACGCTCGCCTGGCTTTTACGGCAGAGAATAAGTAAGGGGATTCAAACCAAAAGCAAACCAAAATGAACGATGTCATTCAAACCCACACGCGGCGCGATTTTATACGCAAGCTGGCCATCGGTGCCGGCGGGCTGGCGCTGGTAGGTAATTTCGGGGTGGTGTTTCGCCTGCATGGCGCCACTGGCAATATGCTGCGGGGCATTGTGGTCGATTTTACCAAATGTACCGGCTGCCGTACCTGCGAAACCGTTTGTTCGGCCTTTAACCACCCCATAGAGGTTGATGGCGAAATGCTCAACGGCCTGGGCAACCCCTGGCTGTCGAACATCAAAGTGCACTGGTACAACCCCGATGTGGACATCCCCATGGTTTGCTCGCTTTGCGAAGATGCGCCCTGCATCGAAGCCTGCCCGGTGGAGCCTGATGAAGTGACCGGCCTGAAAGCCATGTACCGCGACCCCCTCACCCAAACCATCCGCAACAATCCCAACACCTGCATTGGCTGCCGCCGATGTGCGCGGGCTTGCAGCCGACAACGCACCGGAGTGATACAAATGGACGCCAATCGCAGGCCCTTTGGCATGTGCTCGCTGTGCAACGGTGACCCCAAATGTGTGAAGTACTGCTCTTTCGATGCCCTGAAATACGTGGAACTGAATGAAGATACCGAGTTCCGTAAAATGTCGCCCGATGCCGTGGCGCGCATCCTGATCGAGAGGTTTTACGATATCAGGATATGATTTTCCCCGAAAGGGAAACAAAAAAAGAAAAACTGTAAAAAACAAAGCAAGAAATAATGAGCGCCAACGGATATTACGGAATTTTGCTTGATGTAAACCTCACCACCCGAGAGGTGAACCGCTTTCAGGTGCCTGAAAATGACCTGAAAATGTTTGTGGGTGGACGTGGACTGGGTATGAAAATATTATGGGATCGCCTGAAGGAACCAGGCATTGACCCATTGGCACCTGAAAACCCGCTGATGATCATGCCAGGGCCATTTTTAGGACTGCCCATCCCTTCTGCTTCGCGCACCACGGTCATTTGCAAATCGCCACGCACCTCGCCGATCAGTTCGCCATTTGAAAAAGCCTCTGGCATAAGCTATGCCAGCATGGGCGGCTTTATCGGGCCCGAGATTCGCTTTGCCGGCTATGATGGTATCATCATCCAGGGCAAAGCCGACACACCGGTTTACCTTTATATTAACAATGACCAGGTGGAGATACGCGACGCCAGCCAGTTCTGGGGCATGGACACCGACGAGTTTGATAGAAAATTCATCGAACACCTTGGTGATCGCCGGTTCCGCAGCTGCTACATTGGAACGGCCGGCGAAAGGCTCAACCCCATGGCCTGCATCATCAACACGGCGGCACGTGCGGCCGGACGTGGCGGCACCGGCTGCGTAATGGGCTCCAAGAACCTGAAAGCCATTGCGGTGCGAGGCACCGGGCAGCCCAACGTGGCCAATCACAAGTACTTTTTGGAGCTGCTCGAAAAGGCCAGGGCCGCTTTCGCGGAAGATACCGAAAGCCGCCGAAACTGGCGCTATGGAGGCACGGCCAACTCCATCACCTCTGCCAGCGACCGTGGCGTGCAGGCCGTGAAGAATTTCCAGGAAGGCACGTTTGAATACGCCCACAAGATCGGCGCCAAAGCTGCCCGCGAACAAATCTGGAAACGCGATTTCTCCTGCTTCTGCTGCAAGCTGGCCTGCAAAAAGAGTGGTGTAGCCAAAGGCGCATACGGCGGACTGGTGCATGATGGCCCCGAATACGAAACCGGCACCATGCTGGGCGCTAACCTGCTGATTGACGACATCAATGGCTTGAACAAGGCAATATTTATTGCTGACGACTACGGCATGGACATTATTTCGGTGGGCAATGCCATTGGTTTCCTTATGGAAGCCTACGAGAAAAAACTTGTTACCAAAGAATTTCTGAATGGCATTGACCTGAAATGGGGCAACGTGGATGCCACCATTGAAATGGTTCACCTGATGGGAAGAATGGAAGGCATTGGCAAAGAGGCCTCGCAGGGAGTGAAGCACCTTTCAAAGCTGATTGGTCAGGAATCGCACAAGTTTGCTATTCATGTTAAAGGCCATGAAGTGGCTGCCTGGAACATTCATGCCCGCCCCGAGTGGTTTGGCATCTCATATGCCACCTGCAACCGCGGCGCCTGCCACATGCATGGCGGGAGCCCTTCGGCGCAGAACCAGCTGGCCCTGCGCGACTCCATTGGCGCCTGCAACTTTGCCAGTAGCTGGTTCCGCAACGAACTGGCATTCCATAATTTCATGTCGGCCATTACCGGCATTGAATGGACCGCCGAATCGTTCGAACAAGCTGGTGAGCGTATCATAAACATGGAGCGAATCTTTAACCACCGTGAGGGATTCTCAAGGGCCGACGACGCAATCCCCGACCGCTTCTTCGAAGACGCCCCCACCCATGGGCCTTCAAAAGGCATACTGGTAGAAAGGGACGCCTTCAGCAAAATGCTCGACGACTACTACACGCAACGGGGTTGGAACCCTGAAACAGCATCACCTTTGCCAGAAAAGCTGTCAGAGCTCGGACTGGAGTTTGCAAGAACTTAGGTTCTGCATATGTTACCGGCCGATTTTTTACTTTCTTAAAAGCATCCAGGGGGTACTCGTTTAAGTTAGAAATTATGAAAAAAGCCATCTCATTTTTTGTTGCTTGCTTATTGCTTGCAGGAGGTTTAAAAGCACAGGCAGAATTTGAATACACTGTATCGCTGACTCCTGTCGATGTGTCGGAATTCCCGGGATTGCACTCTTTTGCTTTTGGTCAACACAACGGCAAATGGTTGCTGATTGGAGGTCGGCGCGATGGTCTGCACGCCAGGCAACCCTTTGCCAGTTTTCCGGCCGATTTCAACAATACCGACATTTTTGTAATCGACATTGCCACGCTGCAAACCTGGACGGCATCGGTGAGCCAACTTCCTGCCAGTATTGCCGAACAACTGCAAGCCACCAATATGAACTTCTTCCAGGCCGCCGACACCCTGTATATCATTGGCGGGTATGCCTATTCCGCTTCGGCTGGCGATCATATCACCTTTCCTAAGCTGACTGCAGTGATGGTGCCGGGTCTTATCGATGCCATCATCAACCAGGAATCCATCCAGCCCTTTTTCCGTCAGATTGAAAACGACATCTTTGCCGTGACCGGAGGCCAGCTCGGAAAAATTGGCAATACTTTTTATTTGGTTGGAGGGCACCGTTTCGACGGAAGATACAACCCCATGAACAACCCCACCTTTGAGCAGGAATACACCAACCAGATCAGAAAATTTACCATTGACAACAGCCAGAAACAATTGTCATTCGGCAATTACGAAACCATTACCGATGAGGTACATTTAAGGCGGAGAGACTACAACCTGCTGCCTATGGTTTTTGAAGATGGCACTCCTGGCTACGCCGTTTCTTCCGGGGTGTTTCAAATCAACTTCGATCTGCCTTTCTTGTATCCAGTGGAGATCAGGCCCGATGGATATACCCCGGTGACTGATTTTAACCAATACCTGAGCAATTACCACGGTGCCAAAGTAAGCCTTTTCGACAGTGATCAGAACAGCATGCATGCCCTTTTCTTTGGGGGCATCAGCCAGTTCTTTTTCGAAGACGATATATTTTATCAGGACGACCTCGTACCCTTTGTGAAAACCATAAGCAGGCTGACTCGCGAAGCCGATGGCACCTGGCACGAATTTAAACTGCCCGTTGAAATGCCTTTCCTGCAAGGTGCCAGCGCAGAATTTATCCCCAACAAGAATCTGCCCCATTTCGATCATGAAGCAATCAAACTCAGCCAGATCAGCTCCGACACCATCATCCTGGGACATGTGGTGGGAGGCATTTTCAGCCCCGAGCCCAATCCTTTCAGCTTCAATCAAACCCATCTTACCGAAGCCGATTATTCCATTTTTGAGGTTAAGTTGATCAAGGTACCCGAAACCACAGAAGTAGGGATAAATGGCATAAACCCTTACGAAGTGGAGGTTTTCCCTAATCCTGCCAAAGACCAGGTTCGCATCAGGTATCATCTCAGAAATGCTAAACCCACCGAATATTTTATCACTACCCTTGACGGCCGCCTGCTGGACAAAGGCATTTTCAGGAATCAAACCCAGGGAGAGAATGTTCAAACCCTCAGCCTGCCCCCCGAGCCTGGCTTGGTGCTACTTACCCTGGTTTTCGAAAACAGATTTTTCGTAACAAAACAAATAATTAAGCATTAGCGAGCCAATGATGGCAACAGGCAAAATGTAATAATGACACAAGGAAAATTATGATCATTTACAGCAACGACAACATTCACAAATGGGCCTGGTGGCGAAAGAAAAGCAAATTTCTCTTTTGTGTCAGCTCAGGACTGGTTTTTGGGGCAGGTGTTACCTTGCTTACGCTGATCCTTAAACTGTTGCGGGAAGGCGGTATGGATGTTACCAGCTCCTGCCTGGCGGTTTTTGGTGGCAGTTTTGTGGCCTGGGCCCTGTTCAGCATCATTCTCTGGTACCAGAACGACGACCGCTACCGCGAATACCTCAGGAAAAAGCAAACAGAGGAATAATGGCATTTCCTGCAATAGACATAAGCCTTTTCGGTGATTCATTCCACGAAAGGGCTTTTACTTTTTTCCCTTACGGGAAACTATTTGTAACTTTATGTTTCAT